>NZ_RAVY01000075.1:0-39944 GCF_003611625.1 Corallococcus sp. CA054B | reverse complement strand
GGGGCAGGCGGCGGTGGTGGCCTTCCTGGTCCCCGTGCTGCGAATCGTTCAGCGCAGGCCCCATTTGCACTCGAAGGTTGTGCGCCTGTCATCCATCTGCCTCGCGGGAGTGGGGCTTTATTGGATGGTTGCTCGTGCGGTCGGTTGAATTGCACCAACAGCGTTCCTAGCTTGCGTCTCACGAGGGTGGGGGAGGGACGCTGATGGGAGCGAGGCATACCCGGCTGGCAGCCGCACTGGCCGCCGCGTGGGAGGCAGAAGTGGTGTCGGCCCGTCGTATGACGGGGCTGGCGGAGCGCATGAACGACGCGCGGGTCCGGGCGCGCCTGATGGTGCTGGCCGCCTTCTGCCGCGCCCATGCATCACGGCTCCTGGCCCGCCTGGCGGCGCTGGGGCGCGGGCCGCTGCCGGTGCCTCCAGAGGAGATCGATCTGGATCCGGACACGGTCCTGGAGCTGCGGCGGGAGGGGGCCTTCGCCCGAGCATCGGCCGCGCGCTATGAGACGACCGCGGAGATGGCGCGCCAGCACGCGGACCTGTCCTCCGCCTGGGTGTGCGAGCTGAACCGGACCGAGGAGCAGGACCGCGCCCGGGAGCTGCTCGCCCTGGCGGAAGGGGCCCTGGCGGCGGTGCGGCGGGGCGAGTCCCAGGCCGTCGCGGCTCCCGCGGATTCCTGAGGTTGGAGGCCGGGCCGGGCGCTTGGAACGCGCTCGGCCGGTGACAGTCCTGGCGTCTTGGGCGTATGAATCAGCCCATGGCGAAGGAGAGCTACAACGATCTCATCTTCCAGCTCGGCGACCTGGCCCGGGACGTCCTCCCGGGCAAGCCGAACTGCCCCCGCTCCATGGAACGCGTCTACCGCGCCGAAGAGGTGCTGGAGGCGCGCCGGGACGAGCTGGCGGCGCTGGAAGCGGAGATGAACGACGAGGATCTGGCCTATCAGGACTTCCTGGCGCAGCACGAGGACGAGTGCGCGGTCCAGAAGCAGATCACCGGCCGGTTCCAGAAGGCCGTGACGGCGGTGGAGGGCAAGGCGAAGGGGCTGCGCAAGACGCTGGCCACCCGCCGTGCGGACCTGCGCTACGCCATCGTGGGCCTCAAGAAGCTGGAGGCGAAGCTCGCGGACCTGGAGATGACCACCCAGGATCCGGTGAAGCTGGACGCCGCCAAGCAGAACCTCAAGAAGAACCGCATCGCCCAGATGCGCCTGGCGCGCGAGGTGGAGGACTGGGAGTCCCAGCTGGCGACCGCCCTCACGCCCACCCCCGGTCAGCCCGGCGCGGCCGGCATCCTGGCGCACAAGCGCCTGATCGAGCTGGAGGACGCCGCGGAAGAGCAGAAGCAGCAGCACGACGCCCGCATGGCGGAGCTCGACCAGGCCATCGCCGCCAAGGAGGAGGAGATCAAGGGGGCGGAAGATTATCTGGATCAGGCCCTGTTCCTCCTCGGCGAAGAGGTGTATGCCCAGCGCATCGCGGACGGGCAGCTGAACCCCTTCTACCCGCGGTTGGATGTCGCGCAGTGAGGGGTACGCCCACCCTTGGTGCTTGACGTAGGGGTCGTGTTTGCTATCTTGCGCCGCTTCCTGGCGGCCGCGGGTACGCGTGTAGGCCAGTTCAGTTCATTGATTTCATTGGGCTTTCAGCGCCACGGGCGCTCGCTGTGAGGACGACGTGAAGGGTCTGATTGGCAAGAAGATCGGCATGACCCAGGTGTTCAACGACGAGGGCAACCTCGTTCCGGTGACGGTCATCGACGTCAACACCTGTCTGGTGGTCGGCAAGCGCACCCCGGAGAAGGATCAGTACTCCGCGGTGACCGTGGGCTTCGGCGAAATCCGCGAGAAGCTCCTGAACAAGCCGGAGCTCGGCTTCTTCAAGAAGGCCAGCGCCACGCCGCGCCGTCACCTGCGTGAGTTCCGCGTCACGGCCGAGGAGGCCGCGGGCTTCAACGTGGGCGACGCCGTCAAGGCGGACATGTTCGCCAAGGGCGAGCTGGTGGACGTCACCGGCGTGACCAAGGGCCGCGGCTTCTCCGGCGTCATGCGCCGCTGGAGCTTCAAGGGCTCGCAGACCAAGACCCACGGTACGCACGAGTATCAGCGTCACCCGGGCGCCATCGGTCAGCGTAAGACGCCGGGCCGTACGTACCCGAACAAGAAGATGCCGGGTCACTACGGCGTCGATCGCGTCACCACGCAGAACCTGACCGTGGTGGACGTGGACGTGGAGAAGGGCCTGGTGCTCGTGAAGGGCGCGGTCGCCGGCCACAACGACGGCATCGTCATCGTGCGCCCCTCCATCAAGGTGGCCATGCGCGCGCAGCACAAGGCCGCGAAGTAATTCGCAGCCGCTGACGCAGGGGCGCTTCACACAGCGCCCCATTCGACGCCTCGCTTCGGGCACCTTCGGGTGGCCGGGCGGGGCGTTCGTCGTTTCCGGGCGCTGTGTCTCCACGCGTGCGCGCGGGGCTGGAGGCCTCGCATCCCCGTGGAAACGTTGAGTGCTGGTCGCCCTGGGGGCAAAGGGCGAAAACTTTACCGACTGCCGCTGGGATCCGCTTGCGGTGAATGGGCGCCGTGCTCACATCGCTGTCCCACGCCGGAGCCTCGCCGTCCCAGCAGACGGGTTGCCTTCCGGATCACCCAACGGCCCACCCCCGGGCCGGGCAGGAGATATGAACGCACGCACGCTTCGCGTCTTCGCCGCGCTGAGCCTCTCGCTGACGGCTCTCGGCGCCGCCGCACAGGAAGACGGCGTCCTGGAATCAGCGGTCGTCCGCAACCGGCTCTACAAGCCCGCGGGCCATCCGGAGCTGTCCCTGTCCGTGGGCCTGCCCGTGCAGACGCACCTGACGGCGCACTACTTCTTCGACGTCGGGCTGGCCTACAACCTGTTCGACACGTTCGCGCTGGAGGCGCGCGCGGGCTACGCCGTCAGCCGCCACACGGGCCTGGCGCGCTCCATCTCCGAGTCCTTCCTGGACCGCGAGGACAAGCGCGTCACGGACGAGCTGGAGGACATGTGGCGGATGGGCCTGCACGGCGTCATCGGCGCGCGGTGGGCTCCCATCTACGGGAAGATCTCCCTCGTCGCGGACATCCCGGTGCACTTCCAGACGTACCTCTGGGCGGGCGGCGGCCTCACCAACCTGAAGCGCCAGTCCGTCATCCAGTGCACCCAGGTCGTGGACCGGGCCGCGGGCGTCTGTGACAACCGCACGGCCGTGGATGACCGGGGCAGCGCCACGGAGAACTACTGGGTGAAGGAGTCGCGCGTGGCGCCGGTGGTGTCCGCCGCGCTGGGCTTCCGCTTCTTCATCAAGGAGCAGCACGGCATCCGGCTGGAGCTGCGCGACTGGATCTTCAAGGACAGCTACCGCGTGAACCTGCTGCGCGACGACTGGGAGGCGGGCCGGACCACCGGTGAGCCCGCCGGCAGTCCGGGCCTCACGCACCTGGTGCAGTTCGACCTCGGCTACACCTTCTCCTTCTGACCCATTCCTATGCGACCCTTCCGTTCCATCGCGCTCCTCGTTGCCGCGGTGCCTGCCCTCGCGTTCGCGCAAGGCGCCTCTCCGGCGCAGCCGCCGGCCGCTCCGGGTCCGGATGCGACCGCGCCGGCCTCTCCTTCACCGGCCGAACCGCCGGAGCGCCAGCGCACCGAGCGCGACGCGCCGGCCGTGCCCCAGTCCCAGCCTGAAGCCGCGCCGGCCACGCCGTCCGCGCCCGCCGTCACCGGCGAGGACGCCGCGGACCGCGCTCCGTCCTCCTCCGAGCCGTCCGGGGCCCAGGCTCCGGCCGCCACGCAGCCCACGGACGCGCCGGTGCTGGACACCGGTGAGGCGCCGCGCACCACGGACGCGCAGCAGCAGCGGCTGGTGAATGGCGCGCCGCTCTACAACCCGAACGTCAACGTCCACATCGTCCAGAAGAAGCGCTTCGCGGACGAGGGCAAGCACGAGCTGGTGCTGTACCCCGCCGCCGTGCAGGTGAACGGCAAGTTCACCAACCACGTGGGCACCGCGCTGAATTACGTCTACCACCTGCAGGAGAACTTCGCCCTCCAGGTGGGCGGCCAGTACAACTGGTACTCCGACGAGAGCGACTTCAACCTGGAGCTCATCGACAAGGTGCGCGAGCAGGCGCAGGCCGCGTCGTCGCTCTTGCTCCAGTGGGGCGCGTACGCGGGCGTCGAAGTCACGCCGCTCTACGGCAAGTTCGCCTTCTTCAACAACTCGCTGGCGCAGTTCAGCGTGGTGCTCTCAGGCGGCGCGGGCCTCGGCAAGACGCGCCACCTCATCCGCCCGGAGGTGGCGAACGAGGTGGACGGACAGACGTACCAGGTGCCCGCGCGCTTCGGAGACACGGGCAACAAGTTCCTGGGTGAGGTGGGCGGCGGCTTCCGCGTGCAGTTCGGTGAGCACTACGCCCTCCGCCTGGAGGTCCGCGACCTCATCTACACCGCGCGCGTGGACAAGGTGGATGGCTGCAACCTGGCGGACTTCGAGGCGCTGGAGGCCGCGCGTGCCGCCAACCAGCCCTTCGAAGGACTCAACCTGAGCGGCAGCTGCAAGGTGTCCAAGTTCGACGGCGTGGACCCGAAGACGAAGAAGAACTACCGCGAGGACATCATCCTCGGGAGGGACCTCGTCGCCGAGCCTTCGTCGGACGTCCTCAACAACGTCAGCTTCTACGCTGGCTTCTCGGTGCTCTTCTAACCATGTCCCGACTGCTCCGACTCTTCGTCGTTCTCGGGCCCCTCGCCGTGCCCTCGGTGGCCCTCGCCCAGCAGGACGTGGGCACCTACAACCGCGCGCTGTCCGCCTTCAACGAAGGCAAGCTGGACACCGCGGCCCCCCTCTTCGCGCAGCTGGCGGAAGGGGAGGACGCGGACCTGAAGGGCAAGTCCGAGTTCTATCTGGCGCAGACCTTCGCCAAGAAGGAGCTGCCCGTCGCGGCCTTCATCTCCTACGCGGCCATCGTCAACGCCGGCCCCAAGCACCCCTCGTACTTGAAGGCCATCGAGGGGCTGGTGGACATGCAGCAGCGGCTGGATGAGCAGAACCTCATCCCCAGCATCCTCAACCAGGCCTACACCGACGAGGTGCGCGACCAGTGGGTCACGCTGCCCAAGGAGGTCCTGGCGCGCATCAACTACCTGGTCGGCACCGCCAGCCAGCGCCGCATGCGCTTCGAGGAGGCCCGCGCGCTGCTGGAGGCCGTGCCCGCGGACAGCCGCGTCTACGCGAAGGCCCGCTACCTGCTGGGCACCGTGCTCGCCGACCCGCGCTTCCCGGGGCGTCCCGGGGAAGGGGAGGCGCTGGACAAGGAGGCCATCGCCGCGTTCCAGGCCGTGCTCCACACGAAGGAACCGCAGGTGGAACTGCCGGAGACGCGCGAATTGGCGCTGCTGGCCCTGGGCCGCGTGCACTACCGCCGCGGTGAGTACGCGGACGCGGTGAAGGCGTACGAGGGCGTGCCCCGCTACGCGCGCTTCTGGGACCAGGCCCTGTTCGAGAACGGCTTCGCCCGCTTCCAGAACGAGGACTTCGGCGGCGCGCTGGGCAGCCTCCAGGCGCTGCACGCGCCGCAGTTCGAGGGCGCCTTCCAGCCCGAGTCGTGGATCCTCAAGTCCACCGTCTATTACTACTCGTGCCTCTACGACGAGGTGAAGACGACGCTCGCCGCGTTCGACGAGCGCTACGGCCCCATGGCCAAGCAGCTGGAGCCCTTCACCGGCGAGGACGTGGCGCCCATCAACGCCTTCAACCTGGTGGCCTCCGAGAACCGCCGCCTTCCGCGCGCCGTCTACCTGTGGATCCGCAACAACGAGCGCATCCGTGAAGTGATGCGGACCCTGTCGCGCGTGGACCAGGAGAAGCGCTCCATCAGCGAGGGCCCGTGGAAGGGGACACCGTTCGCCGCGCAGACGGTGGCGTCGCTCGAGGACATCCGCACCACGCTGCTCCAGGTGGGCGGCACGCTCGCGAAGAACCGCATCAAGGAGGCCGCGGACAACCTCCGCACCTTCTCCGACCAGGCGGAGATCATCCGCGTGCAGACGGCGCTGGATGAGAAGGACCTCTTCTCCGAGGGCGTGGACCAGAAGGCGCTGCTCTCCCGCCAGACGCTCTACCGCCCGAAGATGCCCGGCGCTGCATGGAACTACTGGCGCTTCCAGGGCGAGTTCTGGATCGACGAGATCGGCTACTACCAGTACACGCTCAAGCGGGGCTGCCCCGCTCGCCAGGAGAAGTAGGCAGCAGAAGCAGGCAAGTAGGAGCCGGGCGCACCCGGCCGACGTGAGAAGCAGCCCAAGAGGCCCCGCCACCGTGCGTTTGTCACGGGGGACGGGGCCTCTTCACGTGATGTTGAGTCCTGGAAATTGGCTCGGCGTGATCGCGTACGCCGGGGCACAAGGCACGTTCCGGGCCACTTCTCATTCTGGGTACCCGCGTCTACTTTCCGTCGTCCCTCCCAACTGGGCAGAAGTTTTCCCAGGCAGGCGAGGCGCGGTTCTCCAGGAGCTCGCATGAAGGTGGTTCTTCGGTTCGGTGCACTGGCGGTGGGCGTCGCGCTCGCGGCCGGTGGGGTGGGGGAGGCGGCGGAGGAGACGGCACCGCCGCGCAAGGTGGCGACGAAGAAGTCCTCTTCGAAGGCCGCGGCCAGGAAGGCCGAGGCCGCGAGCAAGAAGGACAAGGAGGCGGAGAAGAAGGCGGAGCTGCCACCCGGCGTCGCTCCCCAGGACATGCGCAAGGGCCCGGCACGGGTGAAGCCCGCCACGGCCAAGTTCGCGGACATGCCTCGCATCGCGGACTCCAAGAAGGACGCGCTCGCGGACAAGAAGCGCGACGAGGCCATCGAAGGCTTCAAGCGCCTCATCCCCAAGCTCCAGGAGACCTCCACGCAGAAGGCGGAGATGCAGTACCGCCTGTCGGAGCTCTACTGGGAGAAGTCCAAGTACCTCTACCAGCTGGAGATGGAGAAGTTCCTCGCGGCGGAGAAGGCCTACGACGCCGCCGTGGCGCGCGGTGAGAAGGCCACCGCGCCGGAGCAGGACCACCGCGACTCCGAGCGCTACCGCGCGGAGACGATGCGCATCTACGAGGCCATCCTCAGCGAGTACCCGGACTACCCGGCCCGCGACGAGGTCCTCTTCTCCCTGGGCTACAACCTCTACGAGCTCAACCGCCGCGAGGACGCGGTGGCGCGCTACGAGGAGCTGATCCGCGACTTCCCGAAGTCGCAGTTCGTCCCGGACGCATACATCCAGCTGGGCAACCACTACTTCGAGAACAACAAGCTCGCGCCCGCGAAGGAGAACTACGAGAAGGCGCGCGCCTCCGGTGTGCCGAAGATCTACGCCTACGCCACGTACAAGCTGTCCTGGTGTGACTTCAACGCGGGCGACCTGGACGCGGGCCTGAAGAAGCTGCACGAGGTGGTGGACTACGCCAGCCAGCGCGGCGAGGAGCTGGGCGACCTGCGCACGGAGGCCCTCAACGACCTCACTGTCTTCTACGTCCAGCTGGATCAGCCGAAGGAGGCGCTCGCCTACTTCAAGCAGAAGGCTCCGGCGAAGCGCCAGGGCCGGCTGCTCGCGAAGACGGCCGCGGGCCTGGTGGACGCGGGCCACTTCGACAGCGCCATCCTGGTGTACCGCACGCTCATCGACGATTCGCCCATGGGCGCGAACGCGCCGGAGTACCAGCAGGCGGTGGTGCGCGCGTTCGAAGGACTTCGCCAGCGTCAGCAGGTCCGCAAGGAGATGAAGCGGATGGTGGACCTCTACCGCCCGGGTGGCGAGTGGTGGACCGCCAACGCCAGCAACGCGGGCGTGCTGCGCAACGCCTTCAGCGTCACCGAAGAGGCCATGCGCGTGATGGTCACCGAGTACCACCAGGAGGCGCAGAAGACGCGCCAGGTGGAGACCTACCGGCTCGCGCGCGACATCTACAAGCAGTACGTGGACGCGTTCGCCTCCAGCGACAACCCGGAGTTCGTGGCGGACTCCGCCTTCAACATCCGCTTCTTCTACGCGGAGATCCTCTGGGCCCTGGAGGAGTGGGAGGCCGCCGCCGCCGAGTACGACGCCGTGGTGGCGTTCAAGATCCCGGACCGCGACTCCGCGAAGGAGGTCTCCAACGAGGCCTACCGCAAGAGCGCCTCGTACAACGCGGTGCTCGCGTACGACAAGCTCGTCAAGATTGAACGCGGCCAGATTGCCAAGAGCGACCTGAAGGACGGCCAGAAGGTCGACGAGAAGAAGGACAAGGGCGACGTCGCCAAGCAGAAGCTGGTGAAGCGCGACGCCAAGGAGCAGGCCGAGCAGCCGCTCACGAAGTTCGAGGACCGGCTGGTCGCCGCGTGTGACACGTACAACACCCTCTACCCGGGCAACCAGGATGAGATCGACCTGCGCTACCAGGCGGCCGTCATCCTCTACGACCGCGCGCACTTCGTGGACGCGGCCCGCCGCTTCGGGGAGATCATCGAGAAGTTCCCGGAGGAGCGCCGCTCGCGCGACGCCGCGGACCTGACCATGTACGTGCTGGAGAGCCGCGAGGAGTGGAAGGAGCTCAACACGCTCTCGCGCAAGTTCCTGGGCAACAAGAAGCTGTCCAAGCCCGGCTCGGACTTCGCCCTGCGCGTGGCCCGCGTGGTGGAGGGCAGCCAGTACAAGTACGTGGACGAGGTCGTCTACAAGAAGGAGAAGAACCCGGCGAAGGCCGCCGAGGAGTTCCTCACCTTCGTGACCGAGTTCCCCAAGTCGGAGAACGCGGACCGCGCGCTCACCTACGCGATGGTCATCGCGCAGGAGGCCGGTGAGGTGGACAAGGGCATCACCGCCGGCGAGCGCGTCCTCAAGGAGTACCCGAACAGCGCCTTCGAGCTGAAGACGCGCTACACGCTGTCCGGCCTCTACGAGAAGGTCGCCGAGTTCAAGAAGGCCGCGGCGATGTCCGAGTCCTTCGTGGCCGAGTACGACGCGGCCATCAAGGCCCGCGACGCGCAGTCGAAGAAGGCCAAGGAGAAGAAGGCCAAGGCCACCACCGTCGCGAAGAAGGACGACACGCCGGGCGCCGCGGAGGACGCGGAGTCCAAGCGCGCGCAGAAGGCCGCCGAGCTCAAGGCGCAGGTGGACGCGGCGGGCGAGTGGGTGGCGGACGCCCTCTTCAACGCGGGCGTCTGGTACGACGGCCTGGGCGAGTCCCAGAAGGCCGTCACCGCGTGGAACACCTACCTGGCGCGCTTCAAGGACCGCAAGGACGTGCCGCAGGTGGCGTTCTCCATCGGCCTCGTGTGGGAGAAGGAGAAGAAGTGGGGCGACGCGGCCCGCGCCTTCAACCGGTTCGTGGAGGACTACGGCCGCGACTCGCGCACCGCCGCGGGGCAGGCGTACCTGGCGCGGTACCACGAGCTGCTCGCGTACCAGAAGATGAAGGACGTGCGCGGCCAGGAGAAGGCGCAGGACGAGCTGGTGCGCGGCTGGAACAAGCTTTCGGAGAGCGTGCGCAAGGACACCGCGGTGCTCAACGCGTACGGCCACGCGCGCTTCCTGGCGCTGGAGCCCACGTGGAAGCGCTTCTCTGAAATCAAGTTCACGCGCGTCTCCACCATCCGCCGCGACCTGACGAACAAGCAGAAGGAGATGCAGCGCGTGGAGAAGGAGTACGCGGCGGTGCTCGCCACGGGCTCCGGCGAGTGGGGCATCGCGGCGCTGACCCGCATCGGCCTCGCGTACGCGGACTTCGCGCGCAACATCATGGACTCGCCGGACCCCTCCGGTCTGGATGAGGAGCAGCTCAGCATGTACCGCGCCGAGCTGGAGAACCTGGCGCTCCCGCTGGAGGACAAGTCCAGCGAGGCCCTGGAGAAGGGCCTCCAGAAGGCCTACGAGCTGGGCATCTACAGCGAGTGGACGCTGGCCGCGCAGGATCAGATCAACCGCCTGCGCCCGGGCGCCTACGCCCAGGTGAAGCCGGTGACGTACCGGGGCAGCAGTGATTCGCGCATCGCCTCGGGCGTGCTGAAGGACCTCAACGGCCCCATCAGCGCCTCCGCGGAGCCGAAGCCCGCCGTGCCGGAAGCGGTGCCCGCCGAGGGCGCGAAGCCGGCCGCCACTCCGGAGGGCACGGAGCCCGCGAAGCCTGAGCCCACCGCGTCGCTCGAGGGGGTGCGGCGGTGAAGACGAACCACAGCATCGACATCAGCAGCCAGTTGAAGGGGATGGGGACGACGGGGATGAACGGCTTTCGCACCAAGCGCATGTTCCTGGCGGGGGCCTTCGCCTTCGCCTTCACCACGGCCTGCGCCACGGGCCCCAGGCCCACGCCCGTCGCGATGAACGCGGTGGAGAAGCCCGCCGTCACGGTCCCCGCCGCGCCTCCGCCCACCGCGGCGCAGAAGGGCGACGCGGACGGCCAGTTCGCCGAGGCCCTGAAGGCCTACGAGGCCGGTGACCTGGACGCCGCTCGCAAGGGCTTCGAGGCCGTCGTCAACCAGCAGCCCAAGGCGCTCAACGCGCGCTTCAACCTGGGCGTCATCGCGGAGAAGCAGGGACGCCCGGCGGACGCCCGCGTGGCGTACGAGCAGGTGCTCTCCCTGGATCCGGCGCACACGCCGTCCGTGATGAACCTGGGGCTGATGCACCGGCACTCGGGCCAGCTGGATGAATCCCTCGCGCTGTACACGAAGGCGCTCCAGACGCCGGGCCATGAACACGACGAGCCCGTGCTCAACGCGCTGGCCGCGACGTACCGGCTGGCGGGCAAGCTGGACGAGGCGGAGGCCACCGGCCGGCGCGTGCTCGCGCGCAGCAAGGACAACCCGGAGGCGTACAAGACGCTGGCGCTGGTGGCGTACGACCGGGGCCAGTACCGCCTGGCGGAGCTGCTGGTCATCAACGCGCGCAAGGTGGCGCAGGACGACCCGGCCATCTCCAACACGCTGGGGATGATCTACCTGAAGATGGACGACCGCCCGCGCGCCCTGGCCCAGTTCCAGAAGGCCGTGTCGCTGGATGACAACTTCGCGCCCGGCCACCTCAACCTGGGCGCCCTGGCGCTGAGCTACCGCGACTACGCGGGCGCGGAGAAGGCCTTCACCAAGGCCCTGTCCCTGGAGCCGGACGGCCTGGAGGGCCAGCTGTACCTGGCGTACGCGCTGGACGGGCAGAAGGGCCTGGATCCGAAGAAGGGCGTCGCCGCGGGCGAGGCGTTCGAGAAGGTGCTCGCGCGCGCCGCGGACAAGCCGGAGGCGGTGTGCGGCGCGGGCTGGGCGTACGCGACCGAGCGCGCGGCCTTCGAGAAGGCCATCGCGTTCCTGGACCGCTGCAAGGAGCTGTCCTCCACGACGGAGCAGGACAAGCAGCTCATCACCGCCAAGGTGAACGGCCTGCAGAACATGCTCAAGAACCCGCCGCCGGCTCCGGCCGCCACCGCGGAGGCCGAGGGCGAGGAGAAGAAGGACGCCGCCGCCACCGGGGGCGCGGGCTCGTCCGTGATGAACCAGCTGCCCCAGGACACCAGCGCGCCCGAGCAGGAGGCTCCGGCGGAAGAGCCGGCTGTCCCCGCGTCCGACGATGCGTCCGGCAATGGACAGACGGCACCGACGCCTGCTCCGACGCCCTGAAGAAACAACAGTCGTCTTGGCGGGAAGGACGAGAACTTTCTTCCCGCCTTTAGCCACCCAGGTGCAAGCGGCCGGGCGGCTCCCTTAGAATCCAGGGACTTGGCGTTGGTGCGAGCCCTGCAATGGAATACGCGAAGCGGGCCTGGCGGAGACATCACATGAAACGACTGCTGGCAGCGATGGTGATGGTGGGAGGGCTGGGGGTGGCGGCTCCCGCCCTGGCTCAGGACAGCAAGGACTCGGTGAAGATCATCCAGGAGGAGGATCGCACCGTGTACCGCAAGAAGACGGTGATTGATTTCACGGATGTGGCGGTGGAGGGCGAGCTCACGAAGCCGGAGGGCTCCTACGTCCTCAACCGCAAGAAGACGGATTTCCAAAGCCTCATCAAGGTCCGGGAGAACTTCGACCCGGAGCTTCAGAAGTCTGCGGACAATCTCTAGACGGCACAGGTGGCGTTGAACGTTTTCGGGACGGGAAGGGAAGAAGGAAGAACTTCATGGCGGCGGCGAGAAAAAACGGATTGACGCTTCGGATCACCACCCCGGACGGCTCCATCCAGGAGACGGTTTCGGAGGCGGAGAGTGTCATCGTGGGGTCGGGCGCCCAGGCGGCGGTGAAGATTCAGGATCCGCGCGTGTCCAACCTCCACGTGATGCTGAAGGTGGACAACGATGGCTCCGTGACGGCCATCGACCTGGGCAGTGAAGGCGGCACCCAGGTGTCCGGGCAGAAGCTCATCATCCCCACGGCGCTCAAGCCCGGGGATGTGCTCACGGTGGGCACCTCGCGGGTGGAGGTGCTCTTCGGAGACGCGCCCCGGCCGGTGGCTCCGGCGGCGGCGGTGGCGCAGCCCGGCGTGTTCCAGCAGCGCCCGGTGATGCCCCCGGCGGCACCAGTGCCGCACGCGGCCCCGGTGCCTCCCAACATGCGGCAGGCTCCGCCTCCGCGGCCCGCGATGAACGCCGCGCCCACGAACGTGGTGGGCACGGTGAGCACGCCGCGCTCCGCTCCGGCGGGCGCGCTGGGCACGCAGGTGTCCCCGAACGTGACGTCCACCCCGGTGTTCGGCCCTCCGCCGCCTCCGGTGGCCGCGCGCAAGGCCACGCCTCCCCAGGTGGCCGCGGCCCGCAAGCCGCAGCCTCCGCCGCACCTGCAGGAGCCGCTGCCCCGGGACGCGCAGCCCACGCCGGATGCGAAGGTGCTCCAGGTGTCCATGCTCTGGGGCGACCAGATGCTGGAGGTCCAGCACTTCAAGGACGGCGCGCCGGTCACCATCGGCGAGGCCGCGAAGAACACCTTCACCGTGTTCTCGCCGCAGGTGGGCAAGCGCCACGTGCTCGCGGTGAGCAAGGGCGACAAGCTGGAGCTGCGCGCTCCGGCGGGCTCTGGCGTCTTCGTCACCAACAACGGCGATGTCCGCACGAAGGACGCGCTGCGCGCCGCGGGCCAGCTCAACACCGCCACGGCGGACCAGGAGCAGCTCTTCACCCTGGGCCTGCATGACCGGGCGGAGGTGTCGCTGGGCACGGTGGCGTTCGTGATGCGCTACGTGAAGCCGTCGCCGGCCATCCTGGCGACGTCGCTGTCCGACCGCGACTTCGGCTTCTTCAAGATCGCCGCCATCTGCCTGCTCGCGGCGGCGGCGTTCGTCACCGCCATGGTGCTGACGCCGCACACGGAGACGAAGTCCGCGGACGACGTCTTCGAGTCCCAGCAGCGCGTGGCCAAGTTCCTCATCGCCCCGGAGAAGAAGGTGGAGGCGAAGAAGCTCCAGCTCTCCGGCGTGGAGGAGGGGGCCAAGGCCAAGGACGAAGAGGGCAAGTTCGGCAAGCAGGAGGCGAAGCAGGAGGAGGCCGCGCCCTCCAAGCCGGGCACCCCGGTGGTGGACAAGTCCAAGAAGGAGAAGGACCGCCAGGTGGTGGGCAAGGTGGGCCTGCTCGGCGCGCTCAAGGGCATGAAGGGTGGCGCTTCCGACGTGTTCGGTCCGGGCGGCATCGGCACCGGCATCAACAACTCGCTGGGCGGCCTCAAGGGCGGCGCGGCCATGGGTGACGCGCACGGCGTGGGCGGCCTGGGTTCGCGTGGCACGGGCAACGGCGGTGGCGGCACGGCGCTGGGCATTGGCGGCCTGGGCACCCAGGGCAACGGCCGGGGCACGGGCGGGTCCGGCGGCATCGACCTGGGCGGCCGTGGCAAGTCCGTCACCAAGGTCATCCCCGGCAAGACGACGGTGATTGGCGGCCTGGACAAGGACGTCATCGCCAAGGTCATCCGGCGGCACCAGAACGAGATCAAGTACTGCTACGAGTCGGAGCTGAACAAGAACCCGTCGCTGGCCGGCAAGGTCGCGGTGGCCTTCACCATCGACCCGGCGGGCGCGGTGGCGGACGCCGGCGTGTCCGAGTCCACGCTGGGCAGCGCGGCCGCGGAGCAGTGCATGATCTCCCGCATCCGCCGCTGGAAGTTCCCGGAGCCCAAGGGCGGCGGCGTGGTGAACGTGACGTACCCCTGGCTGTTCTCGCCCTCGGGCGCTGACGCCGCGGAGTAACGGCAGGCCGGTAGGGATTCGTAGACTGGAAGACCGAAATGGCGTGGACGAAACGGTCCACGCCATTTTCGTTTTTCCCCGCTGCCGTTTCGTGCCCGCCGTCACTACTGTCCGTGCCACTGCTGCCCAGGCGTGCGAGGGAGCAGGAGGACAACGTGACGGGAGGAGTCGTGAGGAAGTCGCTGCTGTTGGCCGCGCTCGCGCTGTCGACGCCGGCCCTGGGGGCCACGCCGCCTGAGGGCGTGCCGTTCGAGCCGCGCCGGGGGTTCTTCACCGAGACCGACCTCGGTGTGTTCTTCACGGTGGGCGGCGAGAACAGCTACTCCAACGCGCAGTCGTACGTGCAGCTGGGCATCGGGTACGACCTGACGGAGCAGATCTCCCTGGGGGCCCACTTCGCGCTGGGCTCGTCGGCGCAGAACTGCTTCGCGGGCTACCTGCCGGACTCCAACGTCTGCGCGCTGTCGGACAACTTCACCGTGGCCTTTGGCGACCTGACGGCCGCCTACCACGTGCGGCTGGCCAATCGCTTCTACCTGACGCCCAAGGTGGCGGCGGGCTACACGCGCCTGGAGCCCCGGCCGGTGGATCCGGAAGACGGCGATCCGGGGCAGTCCATCAACGCCTTCAACGCGGGCCTGGGCATCGGCATCGAGTACGCGACGTCCTTCGACCACTTCTCCGTGGGCGCGGACCTGCTCGGGCGCTACATCATCGGGCCCAACATCATGACGTTCGCGGTGTTCCCGCGCGTGAAGTACACGTTCTGAAACGGACTACGCGCCCAGACAGAACCCGGCGGCCTTCATGGCGTGGATGGCCGTGGTGTCGAACAGCGGCACTGACGCGTCGCCGGGTTTGATCAGCAGGGTGATTTCCGTGCAGCCCAGGATGATTCCCCGGGCGCCCCGGCGGACCAGGCCCTCCATGATGCGCTGGTAGCGCTCCCGCGAGACGGCCTTCACCTGGCCCAGGCACAGCTCCTGGTAGATGACGTCATGGACCACCTGGCGCTCCGCGTCGGTGGGCACCAGGACCTCCAGGCCTGACCCGGCGAGCCTGCCTTTGTAGAAGTCCTGCTCCATCGTGTAGCGCGTCCCGAGCAGGCCCACGGTCTTCACGTTGGCGCGGAGGACCTCCTGGGCGGTGGCCTCCGCGATGTGCAGGAAGGGGATGCGAATGGCGGAGGTCAGCTCCGGCGCCAGCTTGTGCATGGTGTTGGTGCACAGGACCAGGGCCTCGGCCCCCGCGCGTTCCAGCGCCCGGGCGGCGTCGCACAGGATGCGGGCCGCGTCGTCCCAGCGGCCGGCGCTCTGGGCGTGTTCAATCTCCTGGAAGTCCACGCTGTAGAGGACGACCTTCGCGGAGTGATGGCCCCCGAGCTCCCGCTTCACGTGCTCGTTGATCAGCCGGTAGTACTCCGCCGAGGACTCCCAGCTCATCCCGCCCAGCAATCCAATCGTCTTCATGTGTGTCGTTCCCTCCCGTACCGGGCGTATCCGGCGGGCGTGCGGCCCACGATGCGCCGGAAGTCGCGGATGAAGTGCGCCTGATCGAAGTAGCCCAGCTCCAGCGCCAGCCGCGCCAGCTCCGGAGGCGGTGTTTCGCGCAGCCGCTCCGCGGCTTCATGCAGGCGGTAGCGCTGGATGACCCACTTGGGATTCATGCCCACGTAGCGGTTGAACAGCCGCTGCAGCGTGCGCAGCCCCGGGCCTCCGGGCGTGAGCAGGTCCTCCACCTTCGTCACCGCGCGGTCCTCCAGGATGCGCGTGACGAGCCCCTGCACCCGCGCCACGTTCGGATCCGGCGCGGGCATGCGGGCCCGCAGGAAGGCCTCCGCCAGGGCAATGCGCTCGCGGTCCGCGTCGCGCGTGACGTCGGTGGCGAGGATGGCCGCCTCCAGCGCCAGCGCCTCCGGGCCCAGCAGGTCTCCGGGTGACACCGCGCGCCGCGTGAGCGCGGACACCGGCGTGCCCACGAAGGGGAAGAAGCCGCCGGGCCGGAACTTGATGCTGAACACGCCGCCCAGCCCCTCCAGCGTGATGGAGAAGCGGCCCGGGGGCGGGCCTCCCACGCGGGAGGTGCCGTCCTGGAAGGCCCAGTGCACGGACGGGTGGCTGAGGCTCTGCTGGAGGTAGGGCGGCTGTCCGCGCAGGTCCCACCGCACGGCCCAGAAGTGTTCGACCCACGGGCGCAGGTCCTCCGCGGGCAGGACGCGGACGTGCTCGAAGTGCCGGGGATCCGGCCGGGGATACAGCAGGCCCCGAGGCTTTCCCGCGTTCGACTCCACCCGCCTTGGCGCCTCCTCCGGGACGTCCGTGTCCTGGCGCGCTTCTACTACCGCTTCGACGGACGTCGGACAGGTGCCCCGGCCTGGCGGGCGGATTCAGCTCCGTCGGTCGTGTGCTCACCCTGAAAGTCACCCTCGCGGCTCTTTCCAGGTAAGCCCATGACCCCCGTTCTCCGTTCCCATGCCCGTGTGTGGGTGCTGGTGCTGTCGTTGCTGTCCGTCCCCGCGCTCGCGCAGGGCATCCCGAACCTGCCGTCCGCGGAAGCGTGCTGGGGCCAGTCGCCGGACGCGGATGGCGACGGCGTGAGCGACAGCTGCGAGCTCCAGGTGGCCGCGGCCTTCATGCCCACGCTGTGGATTGCGCAAGGCGAGAAGGGCGTGGCGCGCCGGCCGTACTTCGCGGTGCGTCCGCTCAACTCCGCCCTGCGCACGCTGCGCATCTTCTACCTGGCCGCGTATCAAGAGGACCATGGCATCCCCAGCCTGGGCATCTTCAACGTCTTCGCCCACGACGGGGACTCCGAGTTCCAGGTGCTGGACGTGCACTACACCGACGGCCGCTGGTACCTGGACCAGGCCTTCCTGTCCGCGCACCTGGAGACGGCGTGCGACTCGTCGGGCTGGTACGGCTACGCGCAGCTCGAGTACGCGGGGGCGTACCGGGGCGCGCCGCGCATCTACGTGGCCGGGAACAAGCACGGCGCCTACAACTCGAAGGCCGCCTGCGACCGGGGCTGCTACTTCACCGACAGCTGCTCCCAGGGCCGGCAGGAGGTCCTGGACCCCGGCAACCAGCTCGCGGGCCGCAACGTGGGCTCCATCAGCCTCCCGTTGATCAACGCCGTCACCGTCAACGGCCAGACGGAGCGGCTCCTGGACGACGTGGAGTTCAAGGGCTGGGACGACCAGGGGAGCCGGAGCAACTCCACGCCGTACCGCGCCCGGCTCGTCCGCTTCGGCTTCTGAAGCCGGAACGAAGAAGGGGCCGCCACCCGCGAAGGTGACGGCCCCTGGAAGCTTCAGGCGTCTCGACGGAAGGACTACTCCGCCTCGGCGCGCTCCTCGCGCTTGCGGTCGCGCTCGGCGCGGTAGCGCTCGCCCACGGCCAGCGCCTTCTTGCGCATGCGGATGGACTTGGGCGTCACCTCGATGAGCTCATCGTCGGCGATCCACTCCAGGGCCTTCTCCAGCCCCATCTCGCGCGGCGGGACGAGGATGACGTTCTCGTCGCGGCCGGCGGCGCGGATGTTGGTGAGCTTCTTCTCGCGGCAGCAGTTGACGTTGAGCTCGGACGGGTGCGCGTGCTCGCCGATGATCATGCCCTCGTACACGGTGGTGCCCGCGCCCACGAAGAGCTGACCGCGCTCCTGGATGCTGAACAGCGCGTACGGCACCGTGTCGCCCAGGCGGTCGGAGACCATCGCGCCGTTGGCGCGCTTCGGGATGTAGCCGAACCACGGCTCGAAGCCGTCGAACTGGCTGCTCATGATGCCCTCACCGCGCGTGATGGTGAGGAACTCCGAGCGGAAGCCGATGAGGCCGCGCGCGGGGATGCGGAACTGGAGGCGGGTGCGGCCCGAGCCCAGCTGCGCCATGTCCGTCATGCGGCCCTTGCGGGGCCCCAGGCGCTCCGTCACCGCGCCGACGCTGTTCTCCGGCACGTCGCAGAAGAGCAGCTCCATGGGCTCGTGCAGCTGCCCATTGATTTCCTTGGTGATGGGCTCCGGGTTGGAGGCGGTGAGCTCGTAGCCCTCGCGGCGCATGTTCTCGATGATGACCGCCAGCGCCAGTTCGCCACGGCCCACCACGCGGAACGCGTCCGGCGTCGCGGTGTCCTCCACGCGCACGGCCACGTTGCGGTAGGCCTCGCGGTACAAGCGCTCGCGCAGGTTGCGGGAGGTGACGTACTTGCCCTCCTTGCCCGCCAGCGGCCCGTCGTTGACCTTGAAGATCATCATCATCGTGGGCTCGTCCACGGTGATGCGCGGCAGCGCCACGGGCTTCTCGGGGTCCGCGATGGTGTCGCCGATGCTGATTTCCTCGATGCCCGCGATGGAGACGATCTCACCCGGGCCCGCGTCCGGGATCTCCGTGCGCTTCAGGCCGGAGAAGCCGAACAGCTTGACGATCTTGCCCTGCTGCACCTTGCCGCCCTCGCGGACGACGGACACGGGCATGTTCGGGGTGATGCGGCCCGCCTGCACGCGGCCCACCGCCAGACGGCCGACGTAGTCGTCGTAGTCCAGGTTGGCGACGAGCAGCTGCAGCGTCGTCTGCTCCGCCGGCGGCGCGGGCGGGGGCGGGATGTGCTTGATGATGGCGTCGTACAGCGGCTCCAGCGTCTTGCCCGGCACGTCCAGCGACGTGGAGGCCTGACCCTGGCGCGCGACGGTGTAGAGGACCGGCATCTCCAGCTGCTCCTCGTTCGCGCCCAGGTCGATGTAGAGCGAGTACACGAGGTCCAGCACGTCCTTGGCCCGGGCGTCCTGGCGGTCGATCTTGTTGATGACCAGCACCGTCTTCAGGCCCATGGCCAGCGCCTTGCTGAGCACGAAGCGCGTCTGGGGCAGGGGCCCTTCGGCCGCGTCCACCAGCAGGATGACGCCATCGACCAGGCGCAGACCGCGCTCCACCTCGCCACCGAAGTCGGCGTGGCCCGGGGTGTCGATGATGTTGATCTGCATCCCCTTGTAGGAGACGGCAGTGTTCTTCGCGAGGATGGTGATGCCCTTCTCGCGCTCGAGGTCGTTCGAGTCCATGACCCGCTCGGCCACGTGCTCATTGGAGCGGAAGGTCCCCGCCTGCCGGAGCAGGTGGTCGACGAGGGTGGTCTTGCCGTGGTCGACGTGGGCGACAATGGCGACGTTGCGGATGTTTTCGCGAGAGATCATCAGGACCAAACTAACGGAAATGAAGGTGCGAGGAGAGACGCCCAGAACGGGGTTTCTCAATCCCACCGGAACCCGGAAGGCGGGGGCTTATATGCCGGGGGCTTTCCACCTGCAATGAAGGCGGGTGTCCAGCAGGCAAACAATCAGCCCCCCTGCCTGCTGGGCGCTTATCCCACCTTTGGGGGAATTTCCGCGGTCTCCACTCCCAGCCGCTCTCTCAGGAAGCGCTCCACCCGCAGCTCCACCAGGCCCGGGACTTCCAGTGGGGCGGTATGGGTGCCCTCGGAAATCATCAGGAGCTCAGAGGAGGGGATGCGCTCGGCCATCTTCCGGGACAGCCAGCCGGGGGTGAACCGGTCCTTCTCCCCGGCGACCACCAGGGTGGGCACGTCCACGTGCTTCAGGTGGTCCTCGGCGGTGTGGTTCGCCAGCGAGTCCAGGGTGCGCACGAAGACGACGGGGTCCATCCGTGCCAGATGGGTGAAGTACGGGGCCAGGTCGTTGCGCGCGATGAGGTCCGGGTTCATCTCCAGGCGGATGGCCAGCTGCACCACCAGCTCCGTGGTGAGCGCCCCGTGCACGATGCGCGCGGTGTGCCGGGGGAAGCGCTCCACCGCGGCCCTCAAGGTCGGGAAGAGGCGCTTGAGCAGCGTGGAGTCATGGAAGGTGTCCAGCGGCATTCCGTAGCTGCCGCACACCAGCACCAGCCCCTCCACGCGCCGGGCGTAGCGGCGGTGGAATTCCAGCGCCACCTGCACGCCCATGGAGTGGCCGAAGAGGACGGCCTTGTCCATCTGCGCCGCGTCCATCACCCGCGCCAGGTCGTCGCAGGTGTACGCCATGCCGATGCGCGTGCGGTCCGTGGGAACGGTGCTCTTGCCATGGCCCCGGTAGTGCCAGCGCAGCACGCGGTGGCGCCGGCCCAGGTAGGGCAGGAGGTACTTCCACGCGAAGCCGTCACAGCCCAGGCCGTCACACAGGACCATGCCCGGGGAGCCGTCTCCCCGCACCTGGTAGTAGAGGTCCGCGCCGTCCGGCACCCGCAGCGAGTCCTGCCGGAAGGAAACCGCCTGTCCATGCGGCGCGCTCACGCCTCCACCTCGTCCGTGTCCAGTCCTTCGGGGATGCCCTTGTCCAGCCCGTAGCGGGAGATCTTCAAGAGGAGGTTGGAGCGACTGATGCCCAGTTCACGCGACAGCCGGCTCTTGTTGTAGCGGGTGCGCACCAGGCCCTGGTGGATCATCTCCTTCTCCAGGGACTCCACCGCCTCGTGCAGTTTTCCGTGGGCGCGAGGGGCGATGAAGGGCCCGCCGCCGGGGACGACGGCGTCGCGGATGCGGCTGGAGAGCAGCTCCGCGGGGATGGTCTCCAGCTCGCCGCCCAGCACGAGCAGCCGCTCGATCTCGTTCTCCAGCTCGCGGATGTTCCCCGGCCACGCGTAGGCGCCCAGGATGCCCAGGGCCTCCGGCGCCAGGCCCCGCGCGCGCTGGCCCTCGCGGTGGTGCTTGCGCAGGAAGTGGTCAATGAGGACGGGCAGGTCGTCCTTGCGCTCGCGCAGGGGCGGCAGCTGCAGGCGGATGACGTTGATGCGGTAGAAGAGGTCCTCGCGGAACTCGCCGCGCTTCACCATTTCGCCCAGGTCCTTGTGGGTGGCGGCGATGACGCGCACGTCGACCTCGCGGGAATGGGTGCCGCCCACGGGCAGGAAGGTGCCCTCCTGGAGCACGCGCAGGAGCTTCACCTGGAGGGCGGGAGACATGTCGCCCACCTCGTCCAGGAAGAAGGTGCCCTGGTCCGCGACCTCGAAGAGGCCCTTCTTGTCCTTGAGCGCGCCGGTGAAGGCGCCGCGGGTGTGACCGAAGAGAGCGCTCTCCAGCAGGTTGTCGTTGAAGGCGGAGCAGTTCTGCACGACGAACGGCTTGTCCTTGCGCGGGCCGTTGTGGTGGATGGCGCGCGCCACCAGCTCCTTGCCCGTGCCGGACTCGCCGTTGATGAGGACGGTGGAGTCGGAGTGGGCCACCTTCTCCATCAGGCGGAAGACTTCGTTCATGGCCCCGGAGCGGCCGATGATCTTCTCGAAGCGGTAGCGGTTGGACAGCTCGGAGGCCATGGACTGGATGGTCTCCTCCTTGCGCGTGAGCTCCACCTCCTGGTTGGCGATCTCCGTGACCGCGAACTCCAGCAGGTCCGACAGCTTGCTCAGCTCCGAGCCGTCCAGCACCGGCACGCGCTCCGCCGCGCCCTCCAGCTCCAGCATCGCCCCGGGCGCGATGTCGCGCATCTTGCCCAGGAGCACCTGTCCGTCTCCGGGCGTGAGCGGCTGCCGGGCGAAGCCCTCCACGAAGAGGAAGCCCTCGTACTCGTTGCGGATGTAGAGCGGCGCGCCCACGATGGACAGGCGCAGGTGGCAGTCGTGGAAGAGCGAGCGGCGCAGGTTCTTGGCGGCCTTGAACTTCTCATGCAGCACCCGCACCGACTGGGCACACCGCCGCATCCCCTCCCGCGCCCCCAGCGAGTGGCGGCAGAAGTCGTTGGGCGGCGGGATGAAATCCCCGCGCTGCCAGTCGTGCACCAGGCCGTTGCGATCCGCGAACGAAAGCTCCACCTGCCACCACTTGCGGATGACATCCCTCAACATGACAATGGTGTGCAGATTCTGATGCTTCTCGAAGTCCATCCCCACGGTCCTCGCCCTGTTGCGGATCAGGACAACGGATCTACGGGGTTGTCCGAAATCAATCCAGCGGCACCTGTCCGACGACGTCGCTGATCGCGTACCCTGGTTCCCTGTGAGCGCACCCCCACATACACACGGCAGGGCCGGGCACGGTCATTCGCACGACCACGACCATGACCACTCGCACCATGGGCATTCGCACGGCCATGGGCACGGTCATTCGCACGGTCCCCGCAAGGGGGGGCTGGCGGAGGAGCGGCGCAAGGACCGGCGGCGGCTCCTGTTCGCGCTGGGGCTGACGGCGACCATCATGGTGGCGGAGGCGGTGGGCGGCTTCCTCACCAACTCGCTGGCGCTGCTCTCCGACGCCGGGCACATGCTGACGGACGTGTCGGCCATGGTCCTGAGCCTGCTGGCACTGTGGTTCGCCGGGCGGCCCGCGGACCTGAAGAAGACCTACGGCTACTACCGGATGGAGATCTTGAGCGCGCTCCTCAACGGGGTGCTGCTCCTGGTCATCACCATCTTCATCCTGATGGAGGCCTGGGAGCGCGTGCGCACGCCCGCTCCGGTGGAGCTGGGGCCCATGGCGCTGGTGGCGGGCATTGGCCTGGTGGCGAACCTGGCGGCGCTGGGCTTCCTGCACCAGACGCACTCCATGAACGTGCGCGGCGCGTTCCTGCACGTGCTGGGGGACACGCTGTCGTCGGTGGGCGTGCTGATTGGCGCGGGCGTGATGTGGTGGACCGGCTGGTACGTCGTGGACCCCATCATCTCCGTGCTGATTTCGATGATCATCGTCGTGGGCGCGCTGCGGCTGGTGAAGGACGCGGTGGACGTGCTCCTGGAGGCGGTGCCCGCGCACGTGGACCTGGAGCAGGTGCGCTCGCTCATGGCGAAGGTGCCGGGCGTGCAGGCGGTGCATGACCTGCACGTGTGGACCATCTCCAGCGGGATGTACGCGCTGTCCGCCCACCTGGTGGTGGCGGACCCCATGGTCTGCAACAACGACGACATCCTTTCCGCGGTGAAGCACGACCTCTTCGACCGCTTCGGCATCGACCACACGACCATCCAGATTGAGAGCCAGTCCTACGCCCACCTGGGCGAGGTGCACTGACTCGCGCTTGCGAAAGGGGCGCGGGGCGGGGATTCTCGCCGGCTCCTATGAGCGTGCTGGACAAGGTGTTGTCGCTGCGGCTGGGCAACGTGGTGGCGCGGGTGGGCCCGGGCTCCCGGGTGCCCCTGTTGGATCCACGGGAGCTGCTTGGGGCGCTGGAGTCCACGCCCATGGCGCTGCCGTGCCTGCCGGTGCTGTCCAAGGGCGCGCTGCCGGGCCTCCTGGGCGCGGCCCGCGCGGAGGACTCGGTGCTGGGCCTCTCCTGCCCGCACCCGCTGGCGGACCGGGGCGCGCCGGAGCGCTTCGTGAGGGCGGTGCACGCGGCGGCGCAGGAGGCCGAGCACACCCGGCCCCTGTTCCTCCAGGCCGGTCCCCTCCGAGTGGGTTCCACGGACGCGGATGTGCTGGACGCGCTCCAGGAAGGCATCTTCCGCGTGGTGGACGCGGGCTTCGCGCTGGTGTCGTTGGACCTGTCGCGCCTCACCTCCTACGAGGCCGTGGAGGCGGTGAACGCGCTGGTGGGCCCGCTCAAGGAGCGCGAGCTGTCGCTGGAGGTGTCCCCGCCGCAGCTGTCCGCGGGTGGCCTGGTGGACACGTGCGCGACGCTGCTGGAGGGGCTGGCGCAGTGGCAGGTCCCGCTGCGCCTCTTGCGCGTGTCGGACGCGCAGCTGGGCCATGGCGAGCCAGGCGTGGAATTGGACGTGGAGCTCTTGCGCCAGGTGGTGGAGACGGCCGCCGCGAAGGGCGTGGCGGTGACGGTGGCGGAGGCCTCCACCGGGCCCGCGCGGGGGCTGTCCAGCTACGTGGCCGCGGGCGTGCGCAAGGTGGACCGGGGAGGGCCCTTCGGTCCGCTGGCCCTGCGCGCCTGGCCTCCGGAGGTGCGCGACCCGGTGGTGGCGCGGGCCCAGGCGGCGGGCATGCCGGCCGGGGAGCTGTTGTCCGTCCTGGAGGAGGGGCTTCCGCCCCTGTCGCCCGCGGCCCGCGAGACGCTGGAGGCGCTGTCGTTCGCGGAGGCCACGGAGGCGCTGGGGGCGCTGGGGGCGCACCGCTCGGCGTCGGTGGCCATGGCGTTCCTCGCGAAGCCGGGCGGGGACCTGGGCTAGAAGGGCGCGCATGCGCATCGTGGCAGGCAGCGCGAAGGGCCGGGCCCTGACGGGGCCCAAGCCGTCGTCCGGACACATCCGCCCCACGGCGGACCGGGTCCGTGAAACCATCTTCAACATGCTGGGCCAGTTCCTGGACGGCCAGGCCGTCCTGGACCTGTACGCGGGCACCGGCGCCCTGGGGCTGGAGGCCCTGTCGCGGGGCGCGGGCCGGCTGGTGCTGGTGGACCAGGACCGCGAGGCCCTGGCCCTGTGCCGCAAGAACACGGACGCGCTGGGCTTCGGCGCCCAGGTGTCCATCCTGGCGCAGCCCGTGGTCCGCGCGCTGGAGACGCTGGGCAAGCAGGGGGCGAAGTTCGAGCTCGTCTTCGCGGATCCGCCCTACGCGGCGCGCGTGGTGGAGACGGTGCTGGAGGCGGTGGTGGCCGCGGGCGTGGTGACGCCGGGCGGCACGGTGATGGTGGAGCACGACAAGCGGGAGGCGGCCCCCGAAGCCCACTCGGGGCTCACCCTGGAGGACCAGCGCCGCTTCGGGGACACCCTGGTGAGCTTCTACCGGGCCCCATGACGTGCGCTTGACCGGCCCCCTGGGCCCGTCGAGACTTCAACGCACCCATGCCGGTCGCCATCTATCCTGGTTCGTTCGATCCGCTCACCAACGGGCACCTGAGCCTCATCCAGCGCAGCCTGAAGATGTTCGACCGGCTCATCGTCGCCATCGCGGTGAACCCGAAGAAGACGCCCCTCTTCAGTCAGGAGGAGCGCATCGAGCTCATCCGCGAGGCGGTGAATGACCCCCGCGTGGAGGTGGACGCCTTCCACGGCCTGCTCGTGGACTACGTGCACCAGCGCAACGTGAGCGTCGTCATCCGCGGGCTGCGCGCGGTGTCGGACTTCGAATACGAGTTCCAGCTGGCGAACATGAACCGCAAGCTGGCGCCGGACATCGACACCGTCTTCATGATGACGGGCGAGGACTACTTCTACATCTCCTCGCAGCTCGTCCGCGAGGTCGCGACCTTCGGGGGGAACGTGGACGGGCTCGTCCCCCCGAACGTCAACGCGGGGCTGAAGAAGAAGTTCGGCCCGAAACCCTAGGGTCGTTCCCCAGGGGCAGTCGGGCCACGCAACGCGCGAGCGGGCTTGTCCGCTTCGGGAGTTCCGCGCTAGGCAGGGCGCATGAAACTCGCCCGCCGGCTGCAAGCCATCAAGCCCTCCGCCACCCTGGCCCTCAACGCCCGCGCCAAGGCGCTCGCCGCCAGTGGCAAGGACGTGGTGGTGCTCGCCGCCGGTGAGCCGGACTTCGACACGCCGGAGTTCGTGAAGCAGGCGGCCATCGACGCGCTCCGCACGGGCTTCACCAAGTACACCGCCACCGCGGGCATGCCGGAGCTGCGCGAGGCCGTCTGCCGCAAGCTGGAGAAGGACAACGGCCTGAAGTACGCGCCGGATCAGGTGGTGGTGACGGCGGGCGGCAAGCAGTCGCTCTACAACTGCTTCCAGGCGCTGCTGGACGAAGGCGACGAAGTGATTGTCTTCGCGCCGTACTGGGTGAGCTACCCGGACATGGTGCACCTGGCGGGCGGCACGCCGGTCATCGTCCCCACGCGCGAGGAGGACGGCTACGCGCCGGACCCCGCCGCCATCAAGAAGGCGCTCACCCCGCGCACGCGCGCCATCATCCTCAACAGCCCGGCCAACCCCACGGGCGCGGTGTACTCGCGCGCCACGCTGGAGGGCATCGCGGACGCGGTGCGCGGGCACGACTGCTTCATCGTCACCGACGACATGTACGAGAAGCTCCTCTACACGGGGGAGCCGTTCCTCAACCTGGGCAACGTGGCGCCGGACCTGGTGCCGCGGCTGCTGGTGTCCAACGGCCTGTCCAAGTCCCACGCGATGACGGGCTGGCGGCTGGGCTACGCGGCGGGGCCCAAGGCGCTCATCTCCGGCATGCAGCTGGTGCAGGACCAGTCCACCTCCAACGCGTCCTCCATCACGCAGAAGGCGGCGCTGGCGGCGCTCAACGGCCCCACGGACACCATCACCGCCATGGTGAACGAGTACCGCGAGCGCCGGGACCTGTTCGTCGCGGGGCTCAACGCCATCCCGGGCATCCGCTGCCGGCTGCCGGAGGGCGCCTTCTACGCGATGGCGGACGTGCGCGGCCTCTTGGGCAAGACGTACAAGGGCAAGCCGCTGACGGACTCGCTCCAGCTCTCCGAGGCGCTGCTCAATGACTTCCTGGTGGCGGCGGTGCCCGGGGACCCGTTCGGCGCGCCGGGCTACATCCGCATGAGCTTCGTCACGTCGCGCGAGGTGTTGCAGAAGGGCCTGACGCGCCTGCGCGATTTCGTCGCGGCGCTGGGCTGAGAAGGATGAGCGGCCTGGGAGGAGGAATTCCCAGGCCGCTTCGTCGTGCGGAAGAGGAAGAAAGCCTAGCGGCAGGGGGTGCGTGCGGCGTCCAGCTCGCGGTTCTTGAATAGCGTGTCGAAGTTCATCGCATTCGCGCTGGCGCACACGTCCGCCTGATTGCCTGTGTACTCGATGTTGAAGACAGCCTTCCCTGCCTCGATGAACGGCAGCAGCATGTGACACTCGTTGTAGACGTGGCATTGCTCGTTGATCTGGAAGTCGAAATGCTCCACCAGGTCCTGGACCTGGAGCAGGTCGTTCTTCAGTCCAATCGACAGCCCTCGCTGGTGCGCCTCAGCCGCCAGGGTCTGGTTGTAGTGGAGCTGGTCGTTGGCCTCGAGCGGAAATCCGGTGTTGTTGGTGAAGCCGTCCATGTTGTCGAGATCGACCGCGTCGCAGCCCTTCTGCACGGCCAAGTCCATGCGCCGCTTCATCAGCTCGATCAGCTCCGGGGAGCGGACGTCCAGCCACTGCTCACCCGGCCACCCATCCAGGGCCGCGCCAAGGGCCTTGGGGGGAAATTCGCCCGAATCCGGACGCCAGTCCTCATAGGAGCCCGCGCTGAAGTAGCAGATGACCTTCCGGTTCCGGGCCTTCAATGCGTCGATGACGGACTGGGGCGTGTCGAACAGGTCCAGGTCGATGGCTTCGGCGTTCACATCCATGTCCATGGCGCCAGAGAACTGGATCTGCCAGGTCGTGCCAGGCGCGGGGATCCAGCGGGCCTGCCCCCCATCCGCGGGGGGGGCGGGCGTGGTGGGCCCGGTGCCCTGCCCGGTGTCAGGCAGTGGTGCCGGATCCACTGTACCCGGTGTCGGCGATGGGGGATTTTCAAGCGCTGTGGCGTTGGAGCAAGCCAGCAGCCCGCAAGCCATCACCGCGGCGATGCTCCAGGCACCGCCGCGCACAGACATGTTTCGAGGCATCAACGCTCCGGGGAACGGCGCCCCGCTCGCTCGCACGCAGCATGGGACGCCCATTGTTATCAATGGGTAGTCCAAACACGCGGCCTGCTCGAATCATCCCTGGGGGATTGGTCGCGTCCGGCGGCCGGCAGGCAGGCATCGCCCTGGCGGCCGCATGCCGGAGTGCTCCGTCCTATCGCTGCAGCATGAAGGTCTCGAACTCGAGCCGCCACAGCTTGCGCGACAACCAGCCGAGCCCCACCACGGCGGTGAGTGCCACCGCGGAGGCGAAGCCCAGTCCGTAGAAGCGAGGGCCCGCGAACTGGCTGAGCAGCGTGAAGACCGTATTCGTCACCAGCAGGCCCACGCTGAGCCACAGGGCGACGCGGCGCTGATCAAAATAGTAGAGCACGTTGAGCACCGCGAGCAGCACCACCTGCATGCCCACGGCGACGAGGTCCAACGTGTACAGCGCCAGATGGGCAGGCGACAGACCCAGGACTCCCAGCAGGCGAGGCCCTGCAAGCACCAGCATCAGGATGGTCAGCCCCTGTACCTTGAAGATGCAATGAAACCCCTGGCGGACGGCGTCTGTCATCCGCACCCGGAGCCGCCGGAGTTCCGAGAGCGGCTCTCCCGTGCGCACCGCTGCATAGAACGCCCGGTGCAGTTCGGCGAAGTCGGTTTCAATCTGCACCAGATACACGGCCATGCCCGGCACGATGGACAGGTAGGCAATGAACATTGGCATGTCGTAGATGACGGACGCACGCAGGGGGCCCGACACCGGGTACGAGGTGCCTGGGTTGAACCAGAACAAGAGCTTGTCGCTCCAGATTGCCAGGTTGTACAGGAGCCCCGTCAGCGCAAGGCCCCGAATCCCCAAGCGCTTATCCAGGAACTCGAACGAACAGAGTTCCGGGGCGGGGTAGCGGGCGAGCACTCGCGCGAGGAAGCCGAACAGCATCCAGGCCTGCCCCGCGAAGAAGCCTGCCAACAGGCCGATGTTCCCGAAACTCCGGAGCGCCACCGCCAGGGTGATGGACAGCAGGTAGCCGACGAGGAAGACCTTGAGGACGGCGTTGTACTCCTTCAATCCTGAGAGCATGACGACGAGCACCCACATGTCGCAAAGGACGACGAAGGTGGCCAACAGCAGCAACTGCTGCAGCAGCTGCCATGTGGGAAAGAGCGTGGCCAGCACCAGCGCGCCCAGGAGGCAGGCCGAGGTGGTGGTGAGCACCAGTGCTCCGACCAGGTTGGGGACGATGCGCTCCTCGTGGTTCTCGTAGATGCGGTCCGCCACGAAGCGGGAGAAATAGAGCTGCAGCGGCCCGGTGAAGATGAGCGACGCCGCCATCACGTAGGTGATGGAGACCTGGAACTGCGTGACGAGCGCGGGCTCACGAAAGGCCGGTGCCGCCAGGAGGCCGATCGCCATCACCCCGAGGATGGACAAGACCCAGGAGCCCGAGCTGATCAGCCCGGCATAGCCATAGCCACACAGCAGCCCGGTGAGGCCGTTACCCCTGAGCAATCGACGAAGCTCGAATCCGATCCCCGCCACGGTCACCCTCCAGTGCTCCCCGGTACACCGCCCGGTAGCTGTCGATCATCCGCGCCGCGGAGTACCAGCGCTCCACCCTGGCGATGCCGGCCCCCTGGGCCGCGCGCCACACCTCCGCATCTTTCAGCAGCCGCAGCGCCGCGCGCCCCGCCTCTTCCGGAGAGGTGATGGGCACCACCGCCCCCGCGCTCCCGAGCGCCGCGTCGTCTCCGGGCCGCCCCTCCACGAGTTCGCGGCAGGAGCCGACGTCCGTGCACACCACGGGCAGCCCGCTCGCGAACGCCTCCAGGACCACCAGCGGCAGTGCTTCCGAGATGGAAGTCAGCATCAGCAAGCCCAGCTTCGGCAGCAGCTCCTCCGGCTTCTGGAAGCCAAGGAAGCGCACGCGGGACTCCAGTCCCAGGTTGCGCACGAGCTCCCGGCACTCTCGCGCGTAGGCCGGGTTCTCATCCTCGGGGCCGATGATCCACCCTTCGGCCTCGGGCAGCTCCGCGGCCACGGTGCTCATGGTCCGGATGAACGTGCGCACGTCCTTGATGGGCACGATACGGCCCAGCAGGCCAATGATCGGAGGCGTCGGGCCCCCACGCAGCTGTCGCAGGGGCGCGAAGCGGGCGATGTCAATGCCATTGGGGATGATGTGCGTGCGGGCGGCATCCGCCCCGTCCTGCACCTGCCGGGCGCGGTTCCCTTCATAGAGCGCGATGATGGGGTCCGCCGCCTGGTAGGTCATCCTCCCGAGCCCCTCGAAGAAGCGGATCCACAGCCTTCTCAAATGGCCGAGCCCGTCACTGCTCTCGCCCGAGAACAGCCCCGAGCGGTCTTGGATCCACCCGACATGGCTGAGGTCGATCTTCCGCTCCTTCGTGTAGATGCCGTGCTCGCTCAGGATGAAGGGGAGGCCGCGCTGTCGCTGGAGGAGCGCGGCCAGCGCCCCCGCGTAACCCGTGGAGATGGAGTGCAGCATCCGCACTCGGGGGACCTGTCGGGCAACCTCCGCCAGGCGGAAGAGGGGCGCGTGGATGGTGCGCACCGTCCAGAAGTAGTCGACGAATGAACCCTCGCTCCAGTCACGCTCATAGGCCCGGATGATCTGCTCCCAGCTCCGCCGGCTGTGGATGAAGTCCTCCGCTGGAAGCCCCTCGTGCTTCCCCAGGTTCTGGGCCACGCGCTCCCAGAGCGCATCGGGGATGGGTTGGCTCGAATCCTTCAATGCGTCGTGGAGCGCCTCGACGTCGCGGAAGGCGTCCGGATTGCCCTCGCGAACGATCCTGGGGGTCCCTTCGAACGGGTTCGCGAGGTAGTGCACCGAGAGATGCACCACGTTGGGTGGCAGCACGTAGCGCGGTGCCGCGTAGTGCGAGGGGTCGCTGCCGATGAAAATGAGCGCGAAGGTGAACTCCGGCAAGGCCGTGATGATCTGGTGGACCCAGGAGGAAACCCCGCCGCTCACGTAGGGATAGGTCCCTTCCAACAAGAGGGCCACATCCGCGCTCTCCCCCTGCTTCAAGCGGGGCAGGGGGCTCATGACCAGACCTCGGCGATCGGACGGGACGCGAACCGATCCGTCTTCAGATTCCGGGCGCAGCGTGAAAGCTCGTCGCCGTGTCCCAGCAGGAACGCCGCTTCCGCGAGGTAGGGCAGGACCAGGTGAGGTGCAAGCTCCAGTTCCAGCGCGCGGGTGAGTGCAACGCGTGCCGCCGCCGCATCCCCCCGGCGCAGGTGGATGCGCCCGGTGAGCAACCGCAGCCCCGCGTCTTCCTCCCGGACGCAAGCCGCCTCCGCGAAGGTGAGCGCCTCCGACAGGAGGTGTGTCGCCACCTCTCCACTGGCGAGGCCGGTGTGCACGAGTTCCCAATGCCGAAAGGCGAGGCGTGACTGGAGGCGGGGCCGCTCCTCCTCCCCGGCCTGCTCCAGCGCAGCGGTGTCCGCGGCGATGGCGGCGTACAATTCGCGCTCGCGCGATTCCAGCAGGGAGTGGGCAAGGAGCCGGACCTCGTCAGCAGGGTCCTTCAGCGCGCCCTGCACGATGGAAACACCGAGCGCGCCCGGCAACTGGCCTGCCATCAGGAGCGCCTCCAGCCGTCGTCCGAGTCCTCCCGCGTGAAGCACGATCGCCTCCAGGTTGAAGTCCCGGGCCAGGAGGTCCGCCCGGTGCGGCCGCGCACGGTGAGGCAGCGGAGGGAGTCCATGCAATTCGTAGGTGGGAGGGGCGGCGCGGCGCGGGGGGCGGTACAGGGTGATGCAGGCCGCCAGCCCGGGGACTCCCGCGAAGGGCAGGAAGAAGGCGAACGCGAAGAGCAGCCCGCCGGCGCGGAGCTCGGACTTCCTCCACCCAGCGCCCACCCGCTGGCCCAGCCATCCCGCGACGAGCACGCTGGCGCCCCCGTGCAGGAGAAGAAAGGCCGGCAGCCGCGGGACGCGCGGTTCAAGCCCGAGGAGGGCGATCCAGCTCAGAGCCTCGATTGTAAGGATGGAAGCCACTCGCAGGCTCGTGGTCGGTCTCGACATGGATTATCCCCAGCAACTGCTCGAGCACGGTCTCGGCCCGGTGCGACGTGGCAAGCTCCAGGGACTGGAGCTTGAAGGAGGGAGGGGGCGTCATCTGCTCCAGCAGCCCAGGCAGAAGTCCTTCGAAGCGGCGCTCGCACCCACCCGCTCCTTGCTGGTCGGTCAACGGTAGGAGCACGAGCAGCACCGGCCTTCGTTGCCCATCCCGGGTCAGCCATGGCTCGTCCACCCCGCGGCAATGCATGGACAACTTCCGCAGCGCATCCGTCCCGCTTGCGCTCTGGCAGGTGATGGACAGCACCGACGCCGGGAGCCCGTGGCGCTGCAGTGCATGCAGGCTCTGCTGGAGCGCCCGGCGGAACGCGGCGTCTGGCGGCCCGCGCCGCGCCGGTGTGCGCGCCAGCAACTCGCCCGCATACGCCCCCAGCAGCGCGAGTGTCCGGAAGGTGTCCTCCGCGATGGACGGGAAGTGCATCCGGGATACGGCGAGGAGGCCGTGCACGCACCCCTCGGGGTCCGCCAGCGGGACGACCGCGAGCAGTGGGCTCGCGCCTGGCACGTCTTTCCGGACGACGACCTGGCCCGTGGCGAGGGCTTGATTGAGCATCGCGTCTTCGGGCGGGAGCGGGAGCGCGTCGCCGAGCCGCGCGGCGGGACGCTCGTCAATCATTCCAAGCCCGTTGACCGCGTGCAGCGAGGCGGCCTGGACGCCGCAGGACATCGCGCCCAGCCGCAGCAGGGACTCTCCAATCCATTCCAACCCCGACGCGCCGGGCTCGAGGGCGGACATCCGCTCCTTCAGCATCGCCAGCGCGTGCCGCAGGCTGCCCGCGCCTCGGGCGGCGCGCTGTTCAAGCCGGTCATGCGAGACGCGGAGCAGGTGATACACGCGCGAGAACTCGTCGAGCCGCCGCCAGTGGTAGTCGCGCTCGGTCAGACTGCGAGCCAGCTTGCGCCGCCACACATCGCAGAACTCGCCGCTCACCATGCCCACCATCACGAGGCCCAATGCGAGCTGTGCCGGAAATCCGCTCCAGGGGGCCTTCCCCAGGAGGTGGTACCCGAGCATCGCCAGTACCTGAAGCAGGGCGCAGCCGAGCCCGCTTGCAAAACCATGGCTCACGCCCGCCAGCAGCGGTCCGAGCGCCATCCACGCGAAGGTGTTCCGGGTGAAGAAGGGGTCGTCGGGCTGGAGCAGCCTTCCGAGCAGCCCCGTCGCGAAGGCAAGCGCGCACACCTCCAGGTACCGCCTCCAGCGAGAGGGCTGGAGCGTTGCCGCCGGATTGTCCTGTGCCTTCATCCTTCGCGCTCTCCTCACATGCCCTCCCCGCTACGGTCCGAAGCGCTGGTGCAGGCGCAGGCCGGCCATGAAGCAGGCATCCGTGATGCCTGCGTTGATCGCGTGGCTCACGCTCGCTTCCACGCCCACCTGGGTATCCGAGAGCACCGGCACCCCGAGCTCCAGGCGGAGTTGGTAGCCCGGCTGGTTGTAGGGCCAGAGCCAGCCGCCCCATGCGTCCGCCAGGATCCGCACCGGACCGCTGATCCCCGAGGCCTGGCGGACATCCCCTTGCATCAGCGTGAGGCCCGCTCCGGCACTCATCACGCGCCGAGGCAGGAGCCGCGCCGCCCGGCCCAGTTCCCACGCAGGGCCATCGTTCACCAGGGAGTTCAGCGCGGCGTCGTACGTCGCCCGTGCGCGCACCGAGGTGACGCCGAGCGGCAGGGTGTAGCCCACCGCCGCGCCGCCGGTGGCACCGTTCCCGAGCAGCGCCTGGGCGCGCGTCCGGTACTGATTCACCGAGAGCGCCAGCGAGAGGTCGCCGCGGTCGGTCAGCCGGGCTTCGCCAGCGAGCGAGAGCTGATGGCGCACGGCGAAGAAGCGCAGCTCCGCCTGGTCCTCGGGCGGCTCGTTGAGCTGGAGCCCGGCGCTGGACAGGACGTCCCGGCCGAGCGCCAGGGATTGGAGGGCATATCCCCGCGGAAGAAGTCCTCCGTCCCGGACGGCCAGCCCTACGCCCAGGGTCGTTCGCCGCCTCCGGGGACCGAAGAGGGCGCGGGTCTCCACGCTCACCTCGCGTGCATCGGGCGGCCGCCCCGAGGCCGCGTCGTCGAGCCGCAGGTTTGTCACCCCGGCCTCGGCTTCGAGGAGTCCCTCGAAGAGCGCTCCGGGCTGCGCGTGTGCGCGCACGCCGATTCCCCACGCACTGAAGTCCGCATGACCTTCCGTGCCGCCACGGAGCTCTATCGCGGGAGCCAGCGCCTCACGCAGCTCACGGTGTTGCTGACGCAGGTCCATGGAGCTGCGCTCCGCCATCGCCCGCGAGGCAAGCAGGTATGCGATGCGCTCCTGGCCCAGCTCGCGCCGCGCGAGAACCTGCTCCTCGATGGAGAGCGTCGCCCCCTCCTCCGACAGCAGGTGCTCCACGGCCCGCGAGTCGCTGCTTGCGAGCGCGAGCGCGAGTCGCTGCCGGGACGCCAGCGGGTGCCCGCCGCGCTCCAGGCGCGTCGCGATGGAGCGCGCCGCGGCGAGGTCATCGCGGCGCAGTGCGTGGCCCAACAGCCACTGCTGGGCCTGGGGATCCTCTTTCAGCGGCCCTTCGAGCAGGGGGCGCCATGCGTCCGCGGAAGTGTCGCCATCGAGGGCAACGAGCAGATCCAGGTAGGAGAGCAACGCCTGAACCTCGCCAGCAGGGGCAGCCGCGGGCGCCTCGGCGAGACGATGGGCCCTCGGCTCGAGCATTCCCCGGGCCTGGAGCCGCGCCGCTCGCGCACGCTTCGCGTCCCCGGAGGCGAGCAGCGCCTCCGCGTAGGAGAGGAGGAGGAAGGGATCGTCTGGGCGGGCGCGGGTGAGTCGCCGGTACCAGTCCGCGGCGGCCCGGGAGTCCCCCAGCTCGGTCGATGCGGCCGCGTAGAGCTCCCAGTAGGACGCATCGCCGGCGGCCTCCGCCTTCCACTCGCCCATGCGCGAAGCGAGGGTGCGCGCATCCCGCTGCTGGAGCAGGGCCTCCAGCAGGCCCAGCCGCGCGGGCCGCGAGTGGGGGGCGATGCGGAGCGCGCTCTCATATCGATTCCGTGCCGGGCCCACGTCCCCCGTGCGAAGGAGGATCTCCGCCTCCAGCAGCGCCAGGTTCGAGTCGTCCTTGTACTGCTCGATGAACGGGCTGGCGGCCTCCACGAGCGCGTGGCCCTCCTCCCAACTGCCCGAGCGGATGGCGGCCTCCAGCGCGCAGGCGAGCACCTCCGCATCGAAGGCATTGCGAAACAGCTCGCGGGCGAAGGTCACGGCCTCCTCCGGACGCTCACCCCGCGCAAGCAACCGCGCCACCTGGCGCGCGACCTCGGGCTCTCGCGGATCCTCCGCATGGAGGACACGGAGGGCGGTGAGCGCCGCAGCATCCTCATCCAGCGCCCAGGCAATCCGGCCGAGCAGCGTCCAGAACTCCTTGTCCTTCGGGCCGGCCATCGACTGAACCGCCGTCAGCGCCCGCAGCGCCTCGCGGGGCCGCTCCAGCCGCCAGAGCAACGTGGCCTGGTGGACCCCCATCGCGGGGGAGGGCCCGGCGCGCAGGGCAAGGGTGTTCCAGGCCTCGAGTGCGCCTGTGAGGTCTCGCTGGCGCTCACGCAGGCCGGCGAGCAGCTCGAGGGCGGCCTCGTCTCCGGGGTGGGTCTGGAGGTAGCCCACGAGGTAGCGCTCGGCGACCTCGGGTTCCCCCAGCTCCTCGCGCAAGCGCACGAGATTGGCGCGGTCCGCGCTGGAGAGTTCCCCGCGCATGGCTTGCAGCATCAACAGCTCCACCTGCGCCGGCAGGTTCCACAGCATCCTGCCCAGGGTCATCGCCCGCTCGAGCTGTTCGGGTCGCCCCTCATGGCGCGCCAGCCACATCCACTCGTCGAGCGAGATCTCCAGCGCCCCGGACCAGTCCGCGATCGTGGCGACCTGCTGGTGGGCCTTCGCGGTGTCGAGCAGGCGTGCCAGCCGCCGGGCCGGCGCCAGCGCGTCGCGGGCGTCACCGGCAGCGAGGGCCAGCTCGAGTTGCAGGCGGAGGGAAGCGACATCCTCCGGTGTGAGGGCGACGCGAAGCTCCTGCCAGCGCCGCGCGAGGTCGAGGGCGGAGTGCTCGCGAGCAATGGAGACGGCCCTGTCCAGGAAGTGGGCGCGCGCACGGAACACCGGCACGGTGCGCTCGAGCAGGGCGAGCACCGCGGTGGAATCCTTCACGCCACGCAGCAGCTCCAGGGCCCTGGCCAGCGTTGAGTCCGAGCGCTGCCGGTCTCGTTCCTGGGCCGCCGATTCGAAGAGCACCGACGCTGCCTCGAGTGGGTCCACCGAGGGGCTCCGCTGCCTGGCAGCCTCCGCGATGAGCACGGGGCTCGCCTTGGAGGTGCCGGACAATTCGGCCAGGAGGCCGGGGCCGCCCACTTCCAGGACGACACTCCCCCAGCGCTCCTGCTCCGCGGGCGAGGCCCGGCGCAGATACCCGCGCAGCGCTTCCGTCAGCTCCTGGCGTCCCACCACCCGCCGTGGATCCTCCGGACGGAGCTGGCGCCATAGGGAGAGGCGGAGTTCCATCGCGAGGGTCCGGGCCTCCTCGCCAATCGGGTCCTCGCGTCCGACCAGGGGCGTGAGCACCTGGAGCGCCTCCTCCATCTGGCTGATGTGGCGCATCGCCCGGGCAAGCCGCAGGCGCGCGCGGGTGTCCTCGGGCTGCCGCTCCAACTGGGCCCTCAGGTAGAAGAGCCCTACCGCGTCGACGAACTCCGGCTCCACGGCGCCGTCCTCGCGCGGCAGGAGCACATAGAGAGTACCTCCAACGCACAGCACCAGGAGCGTGAGCGCCACCGGGCCGAGCAGGGGGGCATCAGGGACAGGAGAGGTGCGCATCGCCCGTATCCATTTCGGCCAGGATGAACTCGGTGAGCGCCCCGCGCTTGACGCCCAGGCGGGTGCCAGCGGGGGTCTTCAACCGGCACCTGCCATGGATGCCCGCCACCGCGAACCGAAGCGGCAGGTGCCCCTCCAGCCGTAGCGCCACGCCCCCCTCTCCGGGCTCCCAGCGCAGGACGCGACCATTCGCCCAGGCCAGATGCGGGCGGCCCGCGGTTTCCCCTCCCATCGCGAGCGCGGGGGCCTTCACTTCCGCGAAGGTCACGTAGCAGCCCTGCGGGAGCCTGCTCACTGTCGCGACACCCTGGGAGCGCGCCAGGTCTGGCGGGGGGCTTCCTGCCGGCAGCCGCACGGTCCGCAAGCGGTCCATCCCTCCAAACCGGTAGTGGCCCTCCAGCGTCCGCAACACCACCAGTCGCTCGAACTCCTCGACCTTTCGCGCGTACTCCGACAGGAAGATGGGCTGCGTGTCTTGCTTCAGGGCCCACCGGTACACCTTCTGCAACGCACGCAGGGCTGACACCTTCGCGCCAGACCAGAAGTGATAGTAGAGCGAGAGGGGCTTGAGCCGCCGGGGCGAATCCGTCAGCACGAGTGTCTGGATGACATCCTGGTAACCGTAGAACGGCCCCGCGCCATAGTGCGTGTATGTATTATCGTCCGCCACGGGGGCGTAGACGTGGATGGGCAGATCCCCGCGCAGCGCTCCCTCGAAAGGGCGGCTGAACGGCGACACGGCGGACAGCGAGGGGAATTCGAGGCTCGCATTGGTGTAGCCGCCATTCACGTTGCGCAGTCCCAGCGCGCGCGTCATCTCCACCACTTTCGCGCTGGGGAGGCTGTCGCCGGACCAGTGGAAGACCTGGACGGACTTTCCCTGGGGAGCGATCCGCTCGTTGAGGTAGTGGACCGAGCCTTCGACTTCGCGCCGCGGGTCGAGCTGGTAGTCCGCGATGGGGAGGTGGTGCGACCCCTCGGGTGCACCGTCCCCAATCAATTCGCTCCAACGGAAGGGGTGGCTGTACGTGTGGCTCGCCATCTCCACGTGCGAGAGCGCGGAGATGCGCTGCGCCACGCGTTCGAGCTGGTCGCTGTTTTCCGCGTTCACCCCCGAGGCCGACAGCTCTCCCTCGATGAAGGAGACGGTTGTCGGAACCCGGAACCTGGAGAGGACGCGCTCCAGCACGACGGCGCCAGCGAATGGCGTGCCCGGCATCTGGGCCGTGAGGCCGATGCCATCCCCGTCGATGTGCACCGTCATCAAGCGCCGGCCGTTCTCCGTGGTGACGTCCGGCACGGGGAAGGAGTCCAGCGCCAACGCCTTCTGGAGGAATGCGAACGGGTCGAGCACCCAGCGTTGCCGGTCCTCGAAGCCCGCATCCAACATATAGGGCACCGTGGCCAGTCCGCCCCACGAGGCCGTGAGGATGGCTGCTGCACGGTGGCCCGCCGCGTCCTGGACGCCAAGGTGGACCGCGACATCCGTGCTCGCCGCGGCAAACACCGGCAGATCGTGTGAATGCAGCCGGGGTTGAGCCTCGAAGCCGATGAGCGGCGAGTGGGCTGAGAGCGAGAGAGGAGGCTCCAGCTTCGGGGCAGGCTTCAGCCCCAATCTGCCGAGGAGCTCGGTATCCGTGGACAACCCGAGCTGGCCGAAGATGGCGACCCGCACTCCGGAGGAGAGCTGCCGGAGGAGGAAGGACCGGAGGGCGTCAGGCTGTGGGACGTCCGCTTCGGTGAACCACGTCACCACGCCCGCATATCGGCCCGACAGGGGGATCACGGGCAGGGCGGTCCGCACGTCGAGGTAGTCGACGGCGTAGCCGAGGTGGTTGAGCGGTAGCTCTAGAACCAGATGCGCCGGGCTGCGGGACGGATCCGGGAACTTCGCCCCGTCGTATAGCGCGAGGATTCGGCGCGGCACACTCTCCAGCAGCCCTACCCCCAGCGCATCGAGGTGGCCATTGGAGACCCAGGGAATGAAGCCGAGCGCGGCAATCTTCTGGGCGACGGCGCGCGCCTCGGCGCGGCGATGGGGCGGCAGATAGTCCACCACCACGACGGGGAGCCCGTAGCGGGTCCGCACCTCATTGAGCCGCGAGAGCAACCACTCGCGTGAATCGGCGGAGACCTCGGTGTAGCTGTCCGTCCCCGCGTCGTATCCCGCGAAGAGCGACTCCGCGACGACCCCCGAGAGCGCGGGAGCGATCCGGGGCAGCAGTTCGAAGCCTCGATTGGCCCAGACGATGGCCTCGGGATGGCGGCGCCGTAGCTCAAGCACCAGCTCCTCCAGGCCGGCCCGGCGATCAGCCACCTGCCTGGGCGTCCCTGGAGCGGCGAGCGGGCTGTCGAGCGTATCGAAGAAGAAGCCGCGGTAGCCCTCCCGCCAGAGCGACTCCAGTTGCTCCAGCAGGAATCGCTGGAGGCCGGGGTTGCTCGAGTCCACGACGTCGCTCTTCCAGGCGCGGTTCTCGGCCAGGAACCATTCGCGCCGGGCCTCCCGATGCCAGGGGGAGTCGCGGTTGATCTCACCGATGCTGACGTAGGCGAGGACCTGCGCGCCGCTTGCCTGGAGCCGGCCCCTCTCGGATGGCGAGAGGGTTTCGGGGGCAACCACGATGCGATCGAAGAGCCGCAGCTCTTCTACGGGCACAGGGCGCCCATAGAAGAAGGCCGTGGCCTCCCCATGGGCGTGGGCTGGGGAATCGAGGAGCGCGGTGAACAGCATGCAAGCCAGTGCCCCTGTCCTCTCCCACCGCCCGCCCATGGTGTTCCCCCGCCCCCGTGATGCGCGAAACTGGAGACGTACAGGGGCACGCGCAAGCCGCGCGTCGGGGGGGGGGACCTGAGGGCAGTCGGCTGTCCTTCAGCCGCGCCGGGCCACGAGGCCAGGGCGCCCTCTTCTCCGGTTCAGTCGGTATAGGCGAAGGCGTGCCAGCTCAGGTCCGGGCTGCCACGGAAGAGGAAGATGGCCGCGCGGCCGGAGAGGTTGCCCACCGCGGCCCAGGTGTCCTTGAGCGCGCGCGGATCCAGCCCCAGGCGCGCGGGCGGCTTGCCGTACTTCTTCTCCATCTCCGCGATGGGCAGCACTTCGATGTCGTAGAGGGTGATGAGGTCCGTGCGCCGCGCGCGCAGCTGCTTCACCCACGCCTGGATCAGCTCATCCGGGGTGTTGAAGCGCTTGTCCTCCAGCTGGAACGGGTAGCTCAGCTCCGCGGACGCGTTGCGCACATCCCCCGTCAGCAGGCTCTGGAAGAGGAAGCGCGCCTCGTTGTGGATCACCGAGCGGGCGATGCCCTCGGGGGACAGGTCCTCCTCGGTGGGGCGCGCGGCTTGCGCGTGCCCCTGTACGTCTCCAGTTTCGCGCATCACGGGGGCGGGGGAACACCAT
>NZ_RAVY01000074.1:0-39950 GCF_003611625.1 Corallococcus sp. CA054B | reverse complement strand
GGTCGGGCTCAGGGCAGGGGACGCCGCGGGCGTCCGGGGTGACTCCGTGCAGGCCAGGCAGGCAGCGAGGAGGCCAGCGGATAGCAGGGGTGCGCGGTTCATGTCCCCGGGTCTAGTCCAGGGCAGGTCAGGATTGCGTGCTTGCGTCGTCTGGGGACTTCGGTTACTCCTCCGACACCGGAAAGCGGTTCTGCGCGATTAGCTCAGCTGGATAGAGCGTTGGCCTCCGGAGCCAAAGGCCGCAGGTTCGAATCCTGCATCGCGCGCAGACGTAAGGGCCCGGAATCACTGGGGAAATCCCAGGGATTCCGGGCCTTTGCTTTTGGGCCCTTTCCAGCTCCGTCCGAAGCGGGCCCGTCCAAGACGGCATGGCCCGGAGGCCACTCCACGCGGACGCCCAGCGAGCGCCTGTCCCGCTCAGACACCCGTCACCTGACGGATGAACGCGAGCATCCGCGAACACGTCGTGTCCAGGTCCATGTGCGCCTCGGCCATGCGGCGGGCCTCCCGTCCCATGGCCTCCAGTGTCGCCGGGCGCTGCAACAGCGCGTCCAGCATGTGCGCCAGCGCAGTGTAGTCCCCCGCCGGCACGATGCGCCCGTCCACGCCGTCGCGCACCAGCTCGCCCACGCCACCCGCGGGCGTGGACAGCACCGCCAGGCCCGCGGCCTTCGCCTCCGCGATGGCCCAGGACGACATGTCCGCCATCGTCGGCAACACGAAGAGGTCCGCCGCCTGCGCCAGGCCAATCAGCTCCGGCGAGTTCGGCTGCAAGCCCACGTGGATGCGCACCCCCGGCGGCGCCTCGAAGGGCGTGGACGTCACCAGGTCCAGCCGCCAGTTCCTCCGCCGCGTCTCCCGCGCCCAGCGCAGGAGCAGCTGGCCGCCCTTGCGCCCCAGGTCGCTTCCCACGAAGAGCAGCCGCACCACGCCGTCCCGGGGCTTCTTCTCCGGCGCCGGCCGCCACAGCGTCGTGTCCACGCTGGGCCACACGACGTGCACGCTCTTGTCGGGCACGCCGTACTCCTCCACCAGCGAGCGCTTGGTGTACTGCGAGAAGGACAGCATCCCCTTCGCGATGGCGTACGTGCGCCGGTGCAGCACGTTCTTCGCCCGGCCCAGCCAGCCCGCGTGCTGCGTGCGCAGGCCGTAGTAGCGCAGGTATTCCTCCAGACCGCTGGGCGTCGCGTCCGTGGAGATGACACTCGGCACGCGGCGCATGAAGTCGTGCGACAGGTGCGCCAGCCGCTGCGTGTGCACCACCGCGGCCCGCACCGGCTCCCGCGAGGAGGCCTGGTTCAGCGCGACGCGCGCCCGCAGCCCTCCGCGCATCGACAGCCGCGAGCGCACCATCGGCAGGTGCTCCCAGAGGTCATTCACGTGCTCGTCGATGGGCAGCCACACCGGCGTGATGTCGGTGCGGCGCCCCATGGCCCGCTTGAGGTTGTCCAGGAACACCGCGTTGCCGAGCGTCGTCTCGATGACGAACGCGATACGTGGGGCTGAGGACTGCATCCGATGTGCGCGCCTCCCCAGGGCCGGGGTGCCCCTCCCGGGCATATAGGTGCCCGGTGCGGCATCTCCAACGGGACCCCGGGGCAGCGTCCGGATTCACACGAAGGGGAGGGACCGCCGTCACGCCTCCGGCTGCACGGGCTGCTCCAGCAGGTGGAAGCGCACCTCGCGCACGCGGCGCGGCGACGCCTCCACCACCTCCAGCACCGTGCCGTCCGGCATGGACAGCTTCGTGCCCTGCTCCGGGATGGCGCCTCCCGCGAGCGCGATGCACAGGCCCGCGACGGTGGAGTAGTCCTCGTTCTCCTCCAGCTCCAGCCCCAGCGCGCGGTTCACCTCGCGCAGGCTCGCCTCGCCCTGCACCACCGCGAGGGTGGGCCCCTCGCGCCGCACCAGCACCTCCGGCGTCTCGGACTCGCTGAGGATGTCCCCCACGAGCTCCTCCACCAGGTCCTCCACCGTCACCAGCCCCACCACGCCGCCGTGCTCGTCCACCACCACCGCCAGCTGCATCCGCCGGCGCTGCAGCTCCTTCATCGCCGCGATGGCGCGCATGGACTCCACCAGGAACAGCGGCGGGCGCAGCACGTCCTCCAGGACGATGAGGTGCCCCTCCCAGGCCACGCCCAGGAGGTCCTTGGCCACGATGTACCCCACCACGTTGTCGATGGTGCCCTCGCACACCGGCATCCGCGAGTGCCCGTGCTCCAGCAGCACCTGGCGGATCTCCTCGTTGCTCGCGTGCCGGCGCAGCGCGACGATGTGCTCGCGCGTCACCATCACCTCGCCCAACGTCAGGTCCCCCAGCTCGAAGGCCCGCGACGCAATCTCCCCCGCGCGCGGATCCAACGTGCCCTGCTTCGACGCCTCCTCCACCAACTGCATCAACTCGTCCGGCGACAGGCGCGACTCGGAGAAGTTCGTCTTGTCCCCGAAGAGCTTCAGCACCACGTTGGAGCTCGCGGTGAGGAACCACACCAGGGGCCGCATCACCCACGCCAGCGCCTTGAGCGGGCGGCCCAGCGTCAGCGCGTACTGCTCGGAGAAGCGCAGCGCCAGGGACTTGGGCACCAGCTCCCCCAGCACCAGCGACAGGTACGACACCAGCGCGACCACCAGCGCGAACGCCACCTGGCTCGCCGTGGCCTCCGGCACGCCCAGGCCGGACAGGACGCCCGCCAGCCGCTGCGCGATGCTCGCGCCGCCGAAGGCCGCCGCCGTGGAGCCAATCACCGTGATGCCAATCTGCACCGTGGCGAGCAGCCGCTCCGGATCATCCCGCAGCGCCGCGACGGCCTTCGCGGACTTGCTGCCCTGCTCCAGGAGCTCCTTCAGCCGCGTCTTGCGCACGGACAGAAGGCCCAGCTCGGCGCCCGCGAAGACGCCATTGGCCAGGACCAGCAAGAGGATGATGACGAGCTCCGTGACGATGGCGGACCTCCCGGCTGGACCCACCCCGCGTCATGGCGGCGGGTGACCCCTCCCGTCCTACACCCCCAGCGATTGCAGGAGGAGCGACAATTGGTCGCGACTCGCACCCTTGGGTAGGTAGTAGTGGGGACCCGACATGAGTGCGCTGCCTACATCCTGCGCCGCCGCGGAGGTGAGGAAGACGATGCGCGGGGTGGTGGCCGCGCGTGGCAGCTTCTCCACGACCTCCAGGCCACTCATTCCCGGCATGTTCAGGTCCAGCAGCATGACCCCGAAGCGCTCGCCCCGCTTGAGCGAGTCGAGCGCCTCCTGTCCGTCCGCTGCCTCGGTGGTCTCATAGCCGAGGTCCTCCAGGCTCACCCGGAGGAATTCCCTCCAGTCCGCGTCGTCATCCACGACCAGGACCTTCCGGGCACCATCATCCAGCGCGAGTCTCCCCAAGCATCCTCCTGACCTGGGGAGAACCTCCTGGGGACCCGCTGGCATTCGCGACACTTGGACTTGGGGACAGCCTCCAGCAGGCAGCCGGTCAGGCCCTAGAAGAGCGCCATGCCCAGCTGGCCCACCAGGTACTGGAGGGCAGGCCTGACGTTGTGGACCGCCGTGCGCGGCTTCGCGGGCTCCGACGCCTGACACCACGCGGGCTCGCCCACCAGCCGGCCGGCCATGTGGCTGAAGACGCGGAAGCGCCCCAGGTCCGTGCTGCTGCCGGAGTTGTAGACGCGCAAGGAGCGCTCGCCCGGGGTGCCCAGGTCCGCCTCGCTGGGGATGTGCCGGTGGCCGTGCAGCACCAGGTCCGCCCGGCCGCCCACGCGCTCCAGCAGTCGGCTTCCCAACGCGAGCTCCGACGCGTGGGGCAGGCCGCACTTCGTGGCGATCCACTCCGGGAAGCTCTCCAGCGGAAGCGGCATCACGTGGTGGTGCAGCAGCACCGCGACCAGCGCGTCCTTCGGCGCGTGCTCCAGCACGCGGTCCACTTCGTCCACGACGCCTTCCGTCAGTTCGCCGTGGCTGTGGAAATAGTTGCGGTTGTGCTCACCGGTGGAGTCCACGCAGACCAGGAAGAGGCCCGCCGTCTCCACGGTGTGGACCTTGCGACCCTCCATGAAGCCGCTGCCCACATCCTCGCCGGGCCGGTCATGGTTGCCAGGGATGAAGGTGAGGCGCCCGGTCTCCATCCAGGGCGAGAAGTGTTCACGGAAGCGCTGGAACTCGGCGTGGGATCCGCGGTGCGTGAGGTCACCCGTCACCACCACGTGATCCACCTCCTGCGCTGTCAGGGCCTTCACCAGGGAGGACGCTGACGCGTCGCTCTCGCGGCTCATGTCCAGGTGAAGATCCGAAAGATGCGCCAGCTTCAGGGAGGGCATGCTGAAGGAGATAGGCATCGGTTCTTCGAGCGGCGAGGGTTGCTGTACGAAGGTTCGTCAAAAGTTGGGCCAGCGTCGTTCACCCCACCCCGTTGCTGGGGATCCACTCCGTCGCGGGAGTGCTTCGAGCACGCATCGGCACCAGGCGCGTGCCTGACACCACGCGCAACCGCGTGCCGCGCCAGTCCACCGTGCGCCGGAACGCTCCATGCCACCACGCGGCGAAGCGCAGCGCGTGCCTGCGCCAGGGACGTCGAGGGCGCTACCGCTGTGCGGTGGATGACGCTCCAGCCGAAGGCCGCGGCGATCATCCCCGCCGCCGCGCTGGAGGACCCACAAGTCAAAGCGGGCCTCGGACGACAACAGCGCCTGGAGGAGGAGGGCCACGAGGCCCACTGCGGACGCGGCCAGGAGGAGGCTGGAGGCGATGAGCATGTCGCCACCCTGGAGGCCCCACAAGGCGGGACCGGGGCGGCGGGGCGGCGGGACGGCCAACTCGCCGTGACACGCCGGTGAAGCCGCCTACTCCAGGTCGCGGCTTCGCGGGTGGCGGACGTCCTTGCCGCGCACCATGTAGATGACCATCTCCGCCACGTTGAGCGCGTGGTCGCCAATGCGCTCCAGGTGCTTCGCGATGAACATCAACGCCGTGGCCCGGCGGATGTTGCGCGAGTCCTCCATCATGTAGGCCAGGAGCTCGTTGAAGATCTTGAGGAAGAGGGCATCCAGCAGGTCGTCCCCCTTGAGGACGTCCTCCGCCTTGGCCGCGTCCCCGGACACGAACGCGTCCAGGGCCTTCTTCACCTGCTGCTGCGCCAGCTCCGCCAGCTTCGGCGTGTCCACGTACGGCGCCAGCGGCGGCGCCTGGTTCAGGTCCATGGCGCGCTCGGCGATGTTCACCGCCAGGTCACCGATGCGCTCCAGGTCGGTGACGATCTTCAGCGCCGTGGTGATGAGGCGCAGGTCGGAGGCGGCCGGCTGGCGCAGGGCGAGGATGCGGCGGCACAGGTCGTCGATGTCGACCTCCAGCCGGTTCACCTCGCGGTCCGCGCCCACCACCTGCTCCGCCAGCGCGGAGTCGCGGTCGGTGAGGGCGCGGGTGCTCTGGGAGATGAGGGTCTCCACCTTGGCCCCCATGGCGAGCAGCTTCTCGCGCAGGTTGCGCAGGTCCTGCTCGAATGCCTTGTCGGTGTGCGTGGCCGCCATGTCGTCCTGTTCCGTCGCGCGGGAGGGCTTCAGCCGAACTTCCCGGTGACGTAGTCCTCCGTGCGCTTCTCGTGGGGATTGGTGAAGATCTGCTCCGTGGGACCGCACTCCACCAATTCCCCCATGTAGAAGAAAGCCGTCCGGTCGCTCACGCGCGCGGCCTGCTGCATGTTGTGGGTCACGATGGCGATGGTGTACGTGGCCTTGAGCTCGTGGATGAGCTCTTCGATCTTCGCCGTGGCGATGGGATCCAACGCGGACGCGGGCTCGTCCATCAGCAGCACCTCCGGCTCCACCGCCAGCGCGCGCGCGATGCACAGGCGCTGCTGCTGACCGCCGGACAGGCCCAGGGCGCTCTCCTCCATCCGGTCCTTCACCTCGTCCCACAGCGCCGCGCCGCGCAGGGACTTCTCCACCCGGGCGGCCAGCTTCGCCTTGTCCTTGAGGCCGCCCACGCGCAGGCCGTAGGCGACGTTCTCGAAGATGGACTTGGGGAAGGGGTTGGACTTCTGGAAGACCATGCCCACGCGCCGGCGCAGGTCCACCACGTCCAGGGAGCGGTCGTGGATGCTGCGGCCGTCCAGGAACACGCTGCCGTCGTGGTTCGCGCCGGGGATGAGGTCGTTCATCCGGTTGAGCGAGCGCAGGAAGGTGGACTTTCCGCAGCCGGACGGGCCGATGAGCGCCGTCACCTTGTGCTCGAGGATGGCCAGGCTCACCTGCTTGATGGCCACCTTGCTGCCGTAGCGCAGGGTGAGCTCACGGGCTTCCATCTTGTTGCGCGGCGTGGCGGAGGAGAGGGGCATGGGATGAAGGGCGTCAGTGGCCGGCCGCGGCCTTGCGGCGCGTGCGCGTGCGGATGAAGACCGCGACCAGGTTGAGGGCGAAGGTGAGCAGCAGCAGCACCAGCACCGTCGCGTACAGCAGCGGGCGGGTGGCCTCCACGTCCGGCGACTGCGTGGCCAGCACGTAGGTGTGGTAGCCCAGGTGCATGAACTGCGAGTTCAGGCTCGTGGGCAGGTCCGGCAGGAAGTACGCCGCGCCGGTGAAGAGGATGGGGGCCACTTCCCCCGCGCCACGGGAGACGGCCAGCACCGCGCCGGTGAGGATGCCCGGCAGCGCGCCCGGCAACACCACCCGCGCCAGCGTCTGCGACTGAGTGGCCCCCAGCGCCAGGCTCGCGGTGCGCTGCTCCTGGGGCACGGCGCGCAGCGCTTCCTCCGTGGACACGATGACCACGGGCAGGGTGAGCACCGCCAGCGTGAGCGACGCCCAGAGGATGCCCGGCTGGGCCCAGTGCAGCTCCTCGTAGCCCAGCGCGTGGTCCAGGCCCTTGCCCACGAAGAGGATGAAGAAGCCCAGGCCGAAGAGGCCGAACACGATGGACGGCACGCCCGCCAGGTTCGCCACCGCCACGCGCACCGCGCGGGCCAGGAAGCTGGAGGGCCGCGCGTACTCGTGCAGGTACACCGCCGTGAGCACGCCCACCGGCATCACCGCCAGGGTCATGAGCAGCGTGAGCGCCGCGGTGCCGACGAGGGCGGGGAAGATGCCGCCGCCCATCATCCCGTCCGTGGGCGCCTGGGAGAGGAACTGCCAGGACAGGTGGCTCCAGCCGCCCTGGATGACGTCCAGCAGGATGAAGGCGAGCATCGCCACCATGACGAACGCGGCCAGCCCCGTGAGGGACACGAGCGACAGGCCCACGACCTTGCGAGTGGCGTGCTTCACCCCGCACCTCCCTTGAGCCGCTGGATGACCTTCTTCGTCCACATCCCCGCGAGCAGGTTGAGCACGAAGGTGAAGAGGAACAGCTCCACGCCGATGAAGAAGAGCAGCGCGTAGTGCGGGCTGCCCACCACCACCTCGCCCATCTCCGCGGCGATGGTGGCGGACAGCGAGCGCACCGAGTCGCCCAGGTTCCAGGACACGATGGCCGCGTTGCCGGAGGCCATGAGGACGATCATCGTCTCACCGATGGCGCGCCCGAAGCCCAGCACGCACGCGGCGAGGATGCCGGGGGCCGCCGCCGGGAGCACCACCTTCCACGCCGTCTCCCAGGGCGTGGCGCCCAGCGCCAGGGACGCCTCCCGGTAGCTGCGCGGCACGGCGGTGAGCGCGTCCTCCGTCACCGTGAAGATGACCGGCACGATGGCCAGCGCCAGGCCCAGGCCCGCCACCACGGCATTGAGCCGGGACGTGAAGCCGAACGTCTCCTGGAGGAAGGAGGCCATGACCATCAGGGCGAAGAAGCCCAGCACCACGGAGGGGATGCCGGCGAGCAGCTCGATGGTGGGCTTGAGCACTTCACGCAGGCGGCGGGGGGCGAACTCCGCGGCGAACAGCGCGCCGAAGATGCCCAGGGGCACGGCCACCAGCATGGACACCGCCGTCGTCTTCAGCGTGCCGATGAAGAGCGGAATCATGCTGACCTTGGGCACGTTGGACACCGGCTGCCACACGTAGCCCAGGGGCTTCCCCTTGCGCACCATCTGCGGGAGGAACATCTTGGAGAAGCTGGCCTCCTCGCGCGCCGCCGCGTCGGTGACGAGCGTCAGCGCCTCCTTCGCCACGAAGACGAGGATGAGCACCAGCGCGGCGATGCCCGTGAAGGCCACCGCGGTGATGAGCGCGGCGATGGCCTTCTCCTTCAGCTGGCGCCGGCGTGCCGCGTGCGACAGCGTGGGCAGCGCCACGGGGGGCGCGAGGTCCTGCTCCTGCATGACGGCCTGTCTATCCAACATGGGAACCCCGCGCCGGGTGACAATCGCGTGACGCCAACTACTTCACAGGGAAGTAGCCGACCTGGGTGACGATGGCCTGGCCCTCGGAGGACAGCGCGAAGTCGATGAAGGCCTTCACTTCGCCCGAGGGCGCCTTGCCCAGGTAGAAGAACAGGTCGCGCGACAGCGGGTACTTGCCGCTCTTCACGTTCTGCGCGGAGGGGGCAATGGTCTCATTGCCCTTCTTCACCTTCAGCTCCTTGATGCCCTTGCCGTACGCGGCGCCGCCGTAGCCGATGCCGTTCTTCTCCTTGGCCACCGCGTTGACCACCGCGGCCGTGCCGGGGAGCGTCTGCGCCTCCGGGGCGAAGTCCTCGCCGCCCAGCACGTGGTCCTTCACGAAGACGTAGGTGCCGGAGGAGTTCTCACGCGAGTACGGGACGATGGGAGCGTCCTGTCCGCCCACGTCCTTCCAGTTCGTCGTGTCGCCCAGGTAGATGGCCTTGAGCTGCTCCGCCGTGAGCGCCTCCACCTTGTTGGTCTCGTTGACGTAGAAGGTGACGCCGTCCTTGGCCACGGACAGCGCCGTGGGCGCGGCGTTGTTGCGGGCGCGGATCTTCGCGGCTTCCGCGTCCTTGATCTCCCGGCTGGACATGGCGATGTCGGTGGTGCCGTTCTGCAGGGCCGCCAGGCCCGTGCCGGAGCCGCCGCCCGTCACCTGGATCTTCGTGGCGGGGTTCTTCTTCATGAACGCCTCCGCCCAGCGCTGGGCGAGGATGACCATGGTGTCCGAACCCTTCACCGTCACCGTGCCTGCCTGGGCGGTCAGCGGGAGGACGGCAAGCCCGAAGGCGACGAAGCCAGAGAGCAGAGTCTTCTTCATGAGGTGTCTCCTCCCTCGAAGATGCAGCCGAGGACGCGTGACGATCTATGGACCCGATGTGGCTGTTTGACGGCCCTTGCGTGACAAATGGGTAACGGAAAGGGAGCCCCTGGCTACCCGGCCGCCGGGTCCACGATGCGGTAACCCACACCTCGCACCGTCTCCAGGAGGGCCCGGGCAGGGCCCAGCTTGTCGCGCAGGCGCATGACGTGCGTGTCGATGGTGCGCGTCTCCAGCGCGCTGGACAGGCCCCAGACCTGCTCCAGCAACTGTTCGCGGGTCTGTACCCGGCCCAGCCGGGCCATGAGGAACTCCAGCAGGCGGAACTCCAGCGCGGTGAGGGGCGTCTCCTTCTCCTCCACGAAGAAGCGGTGCTGGGTGACGTCCAGGCGCAGGGGGCCCAGCGCCAGTGGGGGCGTGCCCTCCTGGGGCGAGGACGCGCGCCGGAGGATGGCCTTGAGCCGCAGCACCAGCTCGCGCACGGAGAAGGGCTTGACGACATAGTCGTCCGCGCCGACCTCGAAGCCGCGGATGCGGTCCGCCTCCTCGCTCTTCGCGGTGAGCATGACGATGAGCACGTCACGCAGGCGGGGGTTGGCGCGCAGGTGGCGGCAGACCTCGATGCCGGACAGGTCCGGCAGCATCAGGTCCAGCAGCACCACGTCCGGGGGCTGCTCGCGCGCGGCGGTGAGCGCCGCCTCTCCGGTGAAGGCCACGCGGGTGGTGAAGCCCGCGCCGCGCAGGTTGAAGTCGATGAGCTCCGCGAGGTCGCGCTCGTCGTCGACGATGAGTACGTGGGACATGGCGGGCACGTACTGTGCGCGCATCGCTTCGCGCCTACGTGACGCGCCGGCAACAAGTGCGTCACGTCCGTCACGGGACTGTGTGCGCGAAAAACGACGGGCGCGGACGGGCCCCGGGGAGAAGGGGGACGGGGCCGTCCGCGCCGCTTGTCCTCGCCCGGGTTGCGCGAGGCCATCTTCGGCGTGCGGTCCAGCGCATCCGCGCCGTGGCCGTCGCCATGATCCTGTCTGTGGGGCACCGCCCGCATGGCGGCATCCACGCCGCGCGGCTCATGGGCTCAAGGCGCGGGGGACGGCGGACGTCAGACGGCGGCTGCTTCGTCCAGGCCACCGCGGCGCGGCAGCTGTTTGCGGCGCAGCGCGATGCCCTGCTCGTCCGGAGCGTCAGGCGGGGCCACGGAGGCCCCGCCGCGCAACGCGGGCTGGAGCGAGGCAATGAACGCGGCCAGGCCGCATCCGGTGGGGACCGGCTCGATGAACAGGCCGCCCGAACGGCGGTGCTTCTCCGCGAAGACCTTGATGCCAACGTCGGCGCGGGGGTGGTCTTCCTCGAAGGGGCCCTGATTGCCCTGCCCCTGGCTCAGCGGGACGATGGGCGTGAAGGGCTTGTTGGGCGCCATCACCCCGGGCAGGGCCCCGAGCCCGATGACGACCAGGGCGATCAGCTTCAGCTTCAGCAGGCTGAGCACGCGTGCCACGACCGACGCGCGCTCGTGCTCCAGGCCGTGTCCGGCACCGGGAGTCGCGGGGGCTGTGGCCTGTGGAAAACGCATGTTTCGCTGGAGCACGAACAACCTGACGGAGCGTGTACTCCTGCATGCGACGGGGGTGTTTCGCAAGCCCTCGTACGGGGAAACCGCATCTCTCCGGAGCCGCGAGCGTGGCTTACGGGCGCCGCAGGGACCGCCCCGGCGCGGCCATCCACTGCAGGGAGAAGACGCGCCCTTCGGGCCGCAGGGCGACCGCGCAGCCCTTGCGGAGCTTGTCCGGCAGCGCATGGCCCAGCGCGAGCGCGGCGGCGCGCTCCAGCGAGGGATTGTGTCCCACCAGCGCCCAGCCCGGGCCCACGTCGCGCGCCAGCTTGAGCACGTTGCGGGCCGCGCCCTTCATGGGCACGAGCGCGGGGTGGACCTCCACGTGGGACAGGCCGAGCGCGTCCGCGAGCAGCTCCGCGGTCTGCACCGCGCGCACCAGGGGACTGGTGACGATGCCCATGAGCGGCGTGAGGCGCGCGAGCTTCTTCGCGTGCTGACGGAAGGCGGCGCGGCCCTGGGGCGTGAGGGCGCGGGCCTCGTCGCCCAGGGCGTGGGAGTCCTCGGCCACGGCGTGGCGCACGAGGAGGAGGGGGAGATCGCGTTCGGCCATGGGCGCGCGTTGTAGTGCGATTCGCGCCCGCGTGGATGTGACGAACGGGTGGACTGCTGAGTGGACTACTCCACACCGCCCAGGAGGAAGGCGAGCAGGAGCAGCGCGAGCACTCCGGTGGTGATGGCGGCGAAGGTGCGGTCCTTCTGCGCGCGGAAGATGCCCAGGGACAGGGCCACGCGCAGCACGGGCACGGTGATCATCACCAGGAGCCCCGCCATCACGAAGGACTGGCCGCGCACGGCCATGACGCCCTCGAAGACGTCCGTCAGCTGGTGCGGCGCGTCGTCCGGCGAGGTGAGGCGCTGGAGCGCATCCGAGGATGAGAAGTAGTCCGGGTGCCGGAAGAAGGTCATCACCATGCCGCACGTGACGAGCGACAGGCTGAGCAGCACGCCGCCGCGCAACAGCTGGCTGATGAGCAGCTCCGGCGTGAGCGGCACCACCTCGTCCTGCGCGACGGCGGTGGTGGTCGTCGTCTCCCGAGGAGACGGAGGTTCGGCGGGTTCCGGGCTCATCCTTGGATTCCCTTGGACAGCATCTCGTACGACACCCACAGCAGCACGGCCACGAAGAGCCTGCGCAGGGAGGCGCTCTTGAGCTTCGTGAGGTAGCGCGAGCCCGCGAACGCGCCCAGCGTGACGCCCACGCAGACGGGGCCGGCGATGAACGGGTCGATGTCGCCGCGCGCGAAGTAGATGCCCGCGCTGGCCGCCGCCGTGACGCCGATCATGAAGTTGCTGGTGGCGGTGGAGACCTTGATGGGCAGCCCCATCGCCAGGTCCATGGCCGGCACCTTCAGCGCGCCAGAGCCGATGCCCAGCAGCCCGCTCACCGTGCCCGCGATGTACATGAGCCCCAGGCCCATGAGCGGCCGGTGCACGCGGTACGCGACCTCGCCGCCGGTGGACACGTCGTAGTAGCTGCCGTGCAGCGCGAGCCTGTCCGCGAGGGCATCCGGCGGCGGCTCTTGCCGGGGGCGGCCGTCTTCGTGCAGCTTGCGCAGCATCGCGAGCGCCGAATAGGCCATCACCGCGCCGAAGAGGAAGTACAGCGCGCGGCCACCCACCGCGCCCGCGAGCATCGCGCCCGTGACGGCACCCGCCACGGTGGCCAGCTCCAGGAACATGGCCACGCGCATGTTGGCCAGGCCGTCGCGCACGTACGCCGCCGCCGCGCCGCTGGACGTGGCGATGACGGACACGATGGAGGCCCCCACCGCGTAGCGGATGTCCACCTTGAGCACGAGCGTGAGGACGGGGATGAGGATGAGGCCACCGCCCAGGCCCAGCAGCGAACCCAGCAGGCCCGCCCCAATGGAGACGCACAGCACGATGGCGACGAAGTTGAACGGAGTGGCGTCCAAGGCGATGGCCATCTTCCTCCCAGCCCTCCCGCATGCAAGCGCTTCACGCGCAGCCCGGCTGGTTGCCCGCCCTGGACCGTCCCTTCAGGGTGAGCGGACGGTGGCCCTTCAACGTTGCCGGGGCGCGTCGGACGGCTTCGAGTCGTGTGACGGAGACTTATCCGGGGGCTGAGGTACGGGCCAACCCTGGAACAGCGGCCAACCCCGGTAGGGATTGCCCCGGGTGGGTTCCTCCGTGGGTACGGGTCCTTCCGGACGATGCTGACCGGGGCGGGGTGGGGTGCGCAGCAGCACCCACGTCAGCACGGCGCACAGCAGGCTCATCACGACGATGCTCCACGCGCGCGTGCGGGGCTCCAGCGCCATCTAGAAGCGCCCCCGCTTGAGCAGGTCGCCCTTGGAGAGCGAACCCAGCAGGCGCCGGCTTCCGTCCACCACGGGCAGCCGGTCCAGCTCCGTGTGGCTGAACCGCGCGGCCACCTCCGACAGGGACAGGTCCGGGGTGATGGGCTGCACGCCGGTGTCCATCACGTCCGCGGCCACGGTGGCCTGGAGCAGCGAGTGGTCCGGCAGGTGGCCCTTGAGCGCGTCCAGGGAGATGACGCCCAACAGGCGCCCCTCCGCGTCGGTGACGTAGAGGTCCGCGCCCGCGGGCTGCTCCAGGAGCAGCACCACCACCTCGTTGAAGGGCGCGGAGGGAGGCACCCGCTGCGTGGCCGGTGACAAGAGCGAGCGCACGCCTTCCTCCCGCAGCCAGTGCGGCACGGAGGCGGGCACGCGCACGTCGCGCTTCACGAGCACGGACGTGTAGAGCGACTCCGGCTCCAGCCGGCGGCTGACGACGGCGGCCACCACCGCGGCGAGCATCAGCGGGAGGATGAGGTCGTAGTCACCGGTCATCTCGAAGATCATCAGCACCGCGGACACGGACGCGTGCGTGGTGCCCGCGAGCACCGCGCCCATGCCGAGCAGCGCGTAGGCCCCGCTGGGCGCCGCGCCGCCCGGAATCGCCCGCTCCACCAGCATCCCGAACGCGCCGCCCAGGAGCGCGCCGAAGAAGAGGGACGGGGTGAAGAGCCCGCCCGGCACCCCCGCGCCCGCGCACAGCGACGTCACCGCCAGCTTCGCCAGGGGCAGCATGAGCAGCAGCGTGAGGGGCAGCGTCCCGTGCAGCGCCATGTTCACGGAGTCGTAGCCGTTGCCCATGAGGTACGGCCCCGCGATGGCGGTGAGGCCCACCACCGTCATCGCGACCAGCGGAATGAACGGGGTGAGCCACGACGGCAGCTTGTCCAAGAGGTCCGACGTGACGTTGATGCCGCGCACGTAGAGCGCGGAGGCCCCACCCACGAGCACGCCCAGCATGAGCGCGAGCAGCAGCTCCCGCGGGTGGGTGAGGGCGTAGTGGGGGATGACGTAGCTGGGGTGGTCCGCGATGAGGGTGCGCGACACGAGCGTCGCCACCACGCACGACACGACGATGGGGCCAAAGAGCTCCAGCGCGAAGCTGCCCAGCAGCACCTCCAGGCCGAAAAGGGCCGCGCCGATGGGGACGTTGTACGCGGACGCGATGCCCGCCGAGGCGCCGCACGCCACCAGCACGCGCGCCTGGCCCGGCCCCAGCTTCAGCCACCCGGACAGCGCGGACCCGCTGGCCGCGCCCGTCTGGAGGAGCGCGCCCTCGCGGCCCAGCGGCGCCCCCAGCGCCACCGCGAGGATGGACACGAAGCCGCGCAACAGCGCGCGAGGGAAGGGCAGCCGGCCGGACTTCACCCAGATGGATTCGATGATGCCCGCGGTGCCGTGGCCTCGCAGGGGCTGGCCCACCACCAGGGACACCAGCGTCACCAGCGCGCCGCCCAGCACCGGCACCAGGAACCGGCGCCAGCCCGGCGACGCGAGCGCCCCCTCCAGGAAGTGCTCCGTGTTGCTCTGCCAGAACAGGTGCTGGGTGAAGCGCAGCACGGCGAGCAGCGCCACCGCGCCCAGTCCGGAGATGAGGCCCACACCCACCACCAGCACCCAGAAGCGCCGCTCCTGCCCCAACAAGCCCCGGAGGATCCGCCGCAGCCAGGGCGAGGGAGCCCCCGTCCTCAGGTCGGGATGCACGGCTCCGGATGCGGGTTCGGGCATGGCCTCCACACCTGTCCAATGTACGGAGGCGGGAAGGGCCTTCCCGAGACCGCGCTGTGCTTTCCGGTGGCGCCCGCCTGGCTGACTGCCCTCAGGACGGGCTGCATGCCCACCCGGGTCCTGGCCGCGCAGCGCTGCGTGCTTCGCGCGGGCAGTCGCGTTCCGGATGAGCTACTTGCCCGCCGGAGTCCTGGCCGCCTTCCCCTGCGTACTCTTCGCGGGCTGACGCTTGCCGGAGTCACGGGGCGGCGTGCTCGCGGGTGCTTGTCCCGCCGGCTCCCCCGTGAGGCCCAGGTGGATGCCGGGCGGCGGAGGGTTCTTCAGCACGGACTCCGTGCGCGTCGCGGGCTCCGTGTCGTCCGGCGCGAAGCGGTCCGCCAGCTCCGCGACGGCGTCACTCAGCTCACGGTGCGCGACGATGGTGCGCTCCAGCGTCTTGCCCAGCCGGGCCGACGTGTCGAAGGTCTGCCGGGATTCGTCCGAGCCCGGCAGCGAATCCTGGTACGAGAACGTCAGCGTCGCGTCCCGGCGCAGCGCATCCAGCAGCCGGGCCAGCTGCTGTTGCAGCTCCGCGTCCTGCTCCGCGCGAGGGCGCTCCAGCAGGCCCCGCTCGCCCCCGAACCAGACGCGCCCCACCTTCCCGAAGCCCTCGTCCAGGGAGGCCACGGGCAGGTCTTCCAGCACGAGCAGCGGGTGTACGCGGCGCGGAAAGTCCTGTTCATACAGCGCGAAGAGCAGGGTGCCATCCGCGCGAGGGAACACCGCCGCGGTGCGCGAGCCAAAGGGGAAGAAGGGCGTGGCGGACACCTCCGCGCGCTTCGCCACGCGGGCGCGGGCCAGTGCGTCCAGCGGCGTCGTGTCCTCCATGGCACGCCTGGGCGTGCGGCGCAGGTTGTTCATCAGGTCGCGCGCCTGGTCGATGCCCACCACCACGTTGAGCGCGCTGCCTCGCGAGTAGCCCGCGTGGTAGACGCCCACCAGCTCGAACTCGCCCGTCTTGCAGGAGATGGCGAGCACGGGCGACCCCGAGTTGCCCTGCGACAGGAGCGCGTCGATGACGAAGTCATCGTGGTACCACTCCTTGTACTCGTCGCGGTCGTAGGCGGAGATGACCTTGCCCATGTTGGTGGCGTTGAAGACGCCCAGCGGGAAGCCGCGCACGTCCACCACGTCGCGCTCGCGCACGGCGGCGCTCTTGCCCACCTTCCACGGCATCACCGTCAGGGGCGCCTTGGACTTGATGACGGCCAGGTCCAGCTGCGGATCCACCACCGCCTTGGACAGCGGGATGTCGTCGCGGTCGTAGTGGTCCGCCTCGTTCTCCACGATGCTCAGCGCGTCCTTCACGCGCTTGCAGCCGGAAGGCACGCCGTCCACCGGGTGCGCGTCGCTGGTGACGTCCGGCCACTCCACGACGTGCTCGTTGGTGAGCAGCAACGTCTCCCCGGCCTGCTGCCTGTACGCGAACGCGGTGCCGTGCGCGGACACCGGCGTGCGCGTGCGGCGCACGTTGCCCTCCGCGCCGTAGGACAGGCACTCGTACACGGCGGTGCTGCGCACGCAGTACGTGTACTTCTTCTGCATCGCCTGCTCGAAGGCCCGCGCCTTGGGGGACAGCGCGGCGTAGCTGTCCGCGTACTCGCCTTCGCAGTACGGCGCGGGCGGCGGCGCTTCCGCCGTGGGCGGTGGAGTCGCGGGGGGAGCCTCTGCTCCGGCAGCGGTCAGGGACACCGCCACCACCGACAGTCCGACCATCCACCCGACCATGGCCCCTCCCGCGTTGTCGTCGCCTGAGGTGTTGCTAAGGCCCGGAGCGCCCACGTGCATCTGTGCGCGCGGGAGGCCGAGCGGATTTCGCGGTGCGAAAAGCCCGCTGTCCGTCAGAAGTGACGGAGCGCGTGTCCATTCCCGGACGGGCTGGCCCCACGCGCACGCACCCGGTGGGCGTGGGCCTCACCCGTCCAGGTCGTTGAGCGCGTCGGGCGGCAGCGGCGAGGCGCCCGTCACCGTGCCGTCCAGGTCCAGGGGCAGCGTGGACGGATCGACCTCCGGCGGAGGGCTGTTCTCGAAGGGCGCGGCGACCGTGGGGCGAGCGCCCCCCGCACCCGGAGGCGGACGCAGCACGGGCCCCGGAGGCGGCAGCCCCGAGTGCCGCCGCGCGGCCTCCATCAGGGCGTTGTGGTGGCGGTAGCGCGCCTCCACGAGCTTGTGGATGAGCAGCGGCCCCCCGGGCACGCGGCGCGCGGTGAGGGCCTGGGTGGCCTTGCGCACCGGGTAGCGCACGCGGCGGATCTGCACACGCCAGCCCTTGGGGGTGAAGGTGAAGACGCCGTAGGCGGGGCGCAGGTCGCCGTCGCGCGGAATCCCGGCGCTGGCCACGTCCGCGATGAGCATCCGGCCCACGCGCCGGCGGTAGGGGAAGTGCAGGTGCCCGAAGGCGCACGCGGCCGCGTCCAGGTGCGTGAAGAAACGGCGCACCGCGTGGTCGTCCAGCGTGGGGTCCAGCGACTCCTCCAGGTTGCGGGGGTTCGCGTGGCAGATGAACAGGTCCTGTCCCTTGCGCGGCGTGTAGCGGAGGGAGAAGGGCATCTGCCCCAGCTGCTGGAGCAACGTGTCGCCCAGCTGGTCGCGCGTCCAGCGCAGGAGCTCCGTCTTCCAGTGGTCGCGCTCGCGGTACGCACCGCCCAGGTAGTTGCCGGCGAGGTACGCGTCCGTGTTGCCCATGATGAGGGCGTGGCACTTGCTGAAGAGCAGCTCCACCGTCTCGCGCGGGTGCGCGCCGCGCAGTGCCAGGTCTCCGGCCGCGACGATGTAATCCGGCGCCACCGATTTGGTGATGTCGTCCAGCACGGCCTCGCAGGCCGGAAGGTTTCCGTGAATGTCCGCGAGGATGGCGACCCGCATGGCCGCCCCCATCCTAGCCCGTCGCCGCCGTCGGGCCAGCCGCCGTGGGTAGAAAAATGACGAAGGTACTGCCCACGTTCGGCTGGCTCTCCACCTTCACCTCGCCGTCCATCGCGCCCATCAGGTGCTTCACGATGGAAAGGCCCAGTCCCGTCCCCCCCATGTCCCGGCTGCGGCCCTTGTCCACCCGGTAGAATCGCTCGAAAATCCGGGAAAGATGCTTGGGCTCGATTCCCACGCCTGTGTCGCGTACGCGCACGACACACCGGCCGCCCTCGTACGCTCCGTCCACGTCCACCCGGCCACCCTCAGGCGTGTACTTCACCGCGTTGTCGAGCAGGTTGAGGAGCACCTGCTCGATGGCCCGTCCATCCCCCATCGCCACCAGCTCTGGAGGGACGTGCAACCCGATTTGCTGGTTCTTGCCCTCGGCCTTGGGGCGCACGCCTTCCGCGGCGCGGGAGACGGCCAGGGCCAGGGGCACCTGCGTGCGCTCGAAGGTCATCTCGCGCGCCTCCAGGCGGGAGAGCTCCAGCAGGTCCTCCACCAGCTCGGAGAGGCGCTCGGACTGGCGGTGGATGATCTCCACCATCTTCGGCGCCACCTGGGTGTCCTGGAGCGCGCCGCCCTGGAGCGTCTCCGCGTAGCCGCGGATGGCGGTGATGGGCGTGCGCAGCTCGTGGGAGACGTTGGCCACGAAGTCCTTGCGCACCTTCTCCAGCCGGCGCAGCTCCGTGACGTCGTGGAAGACGGCGGCGCTGCCGGGCAGATCGCGCCCCACGGGCGTCACGCGCACGGCCAGGGTGCGGGAGTACAGCCCCTCGAGCGTCAGCTCCAGCCGCGTGGAGGCGCCCTCATGACAGGCGCGGGCCACCGCGTCGTTGAGGGCCTCGTTGCGGATGAGCGCGAGCGGCCGCTGGCCCACGATGGCGCCGTTGGCGGGCCGGAGCATCTCCGCGAGCGCGTCGTTGTGACGCACCACGGTGCCCTCCGCGTCCGTCACCCAGAGCCCCTCCGCCATGCCGTCCAGCACGGCGGTGAGGATGCGCGCTTCCTGATTGAGCGCGGCGGCGCGCATGGACAGCTTGTCGTCCAGCGTGTCGATGGCGTCTTCCAGCTGCGCCAGGTCGTCCGTGCGCTCCAGGCCCGCGGGCGGCGCCACGTCCATGCCCGCCGCCAGCGACTGCGTCTTCTGGGTCAGCGCGCGAAGCTGCCGCTCCATGGCCACGCGGCTCGTCCCCAGGGCCAGCGCGGAGCCCGCCAGCGTGACGAGCCCCGCGGCGATCGCGCCCGCCGGGTGCCCGAAGAGCACGAGCAGCGCCGAGACCAGCAGGGGAGGAACGAGCAGGGCCAGGAGCGTGAAGCGCAGGGGCATGGCGGCCTCACGGAGGGCTGAGCTTGTAGCCCACGCCGCGCACGGTCTCGATGATGTCGCCCGCGGGGCCCAGCTTCTCGCGCAGGCGCTTGATGTGCGTGTCCACGGTGCGCGTGTGGATTTCCGCCTGGATGCCCCAGACGTCGGACAGGAGCACCTCGCGCGTCTGCACGCGGTCGCTTCGCTCCAGGAGCGTGCGCAGCAGGCGGAACTCCAGCGCGGTGAGGATGATCTCCTCGCCCTTCACCCTCACCTGGTGGCGCGACGTGTCCAGGCTGATGTCGCCCGCGGCCAGTACCGCGGCGGGGCCTTCCTCCGCGTCCGCGCGGCGCAGCACGGCCTTCACGCGCAAGAGCAGCTCGCGCACGGAGAAGGGCTTCACCACGTAGTCGTCCGCGCCCAATTCCAGGCCCTGGATGCGGTCGGCCTCCTGGCCCTTGGCGCTGACGATGACGACCGCGGCCTTCTTCAGCTCCGCGTCGCTCTTGAGCATGCGCAGGACCTCCCCGCCCGCCACGTCCGGCAGCATCAGGTCCAACAGCACCAGGTCCGGAGGATGGGCCCGCGCCCGGGCGAGGCCCCCCGCGCCGGTGTTCGCCGTGTCCGTTTCGAAGCCCGCCGCGCGGAGGTTGTAGTCGACGAGTCCGGCCAGGTCCTGCTCGTCCTCGATGATGAGGATGCGCGCCATGAAGGTGCTCCCGCGAAGGGCTGGAATGCGTGGCGTCCCGTAACAGATTCGTTCCGGCACGCTCGGGACATCCATGTGACATCCATGCCCCATGCCCGCCCGCCTCCCCACCCGTGCGGCCGGGGAGGGGGAGGGGGCACACGGGCCTGCGCCGGCACGGCGGCCATCCGCCCGAGCTCCCGGACCCGGAGTGTGCCCACGAACGTCGGGCGGGGGTGCGCATCAGATGGAAAGCTGGCAGAGCGGTGTTGAGTGGATCCACGCGGCACGGCTCGCGAGTCCAACCCGGCGTGTTGACTGAAGGGGGGAGTCCCTCTATGTTGCGCGCCCTTTTGCCGGGAAGCCTTGTAGATGGTCGTAAAGATTGAACAAATCAAAGAAGCGGGGCTGACGCTCGACGAGCCCATCGCTCCTGGCCTCCTCAAGGAGGCCCTGGAAGGCCCGGGGTCCGGCGAGGACACCGGCTTTCAGGCGACCGCTCCGTCCACGCTCCACGCCACCCTGCGCAAGCTCAGCGGCGGCGTGCTGCTGAAGGGCAACTTCACCGTCCATGTGGGCGCGCCCTGCAAGCGCTGCCTCGCGGACGTGAAGCTGGACCTGCCCGTGTCCTTCACCATCAACCTGGTGCCGGAGTCCCTGGCCCGGGGGGATGACTTCAAGGGCGACGACGAGAAGGTCATGGAGAAGAAGGAACGCACCCAGGGTGAATCCGGGGGCACCTTCGAACTGGACGACACGGACGAGCAGGTTTTCGATGGCAAGACGATCGATCTGGATCCGATCGTCCGGGAACAGGTATTGCTCGCGCTCCCGATGAGCGCGGTCTGTCGGGAAGACTGCCAGGGGCTCTGCTCGCAGTGCGGCCAGAACCTCAATGAGAAGAAGTGCGGCTGCGAGCCGAAGGTCGTGGACCCTCGACTGTCGCCGCTGAAGAACATCAAGCTGAACTGACGGTCCCTATGCCCCTCGCAAGTCGCGAGGGGGGACGGGTCCGATGCCGAGGTGAGCCGTGGGAGTTCCCAAGAAGCGGACGTCGAAGATGCGCCGGGACCGTCGTCGGGCCGGCAACAACAACCTGCGGACCCCCGTGCAGGTCATCAAGTGCTCCAAGTGCAAGGAGCCCGTGATGCCGCACCGTGCCTGCGCGGCCTGTGGCAACTACGGTGGCCGTGAGGTCATCGCGACCGCCGCGGAGTAGTTGAAAGCGGAAGGCTGCCGGTGCGGCTCGTCCTCGACGCGATGGGTGGCGACCACGCCCCCGACGCCGTCGTGGACGGGGGCGTGCTGTTCGCGCGAGCGTATCCCGGGCACGAACTCGTGCTGGTCGGGGACGCCACGCGTGTACGCCCTGTCCTGGAGCGCGCCGGCGCGCCTCCCAACATCCACCTCCACCACGCATCCGAAGTGGTGGAGATGGACGACCCCGCGACCGCCGCGTTCCGGCGCAAGCGGGACTCCTCGCTCCGGGTGGGCTTCGAGCTCGTCCGGCAAGGGGAGGCGTCCGCCCTCGTGTCGGCGGGCAACTCCGGCGCGGTGATGGCGGGTGGCATGTTGACGCTCGGCCGGATCCCCGGCGTGGAGCGTCCGGCCATCGCGGCCCTGTTCCCGGCCCTCAAGGGCGAAGGCCGCTGTCTGCTGCTGGACGCGGGCGCCAACGTGGACTGCCGCCCCTCGCACCTGGCCCAGTTCGCCGTGCTCGGTGAGGCGTACTCGCGCACGCGCCTGGGCGTGAAGCGCCCCCGGGTGGCGGTGCTCTCCAACGGCGAAGAGGAGTCCAAGGGCACGCAGCTCACGCGGGACGCGTGCGCGCTGTTGCGCCGCTCGGACCTGGAGTTCGTGGGCTACGTGGAGGGCAAGGACCTGTTCTCCGGCGACGTGGAGGTCGTCGTGACGGACGGCTTCACCGGCAACATCGTCCTGAAGACCTCCGAGGGCGTGGGCATGGGCATCACGGGCCTCCTGCGCTCCGCCATCGAGAAGCGCGGCGGGCTGCCGGAGAAGCTGGGCGCGCTCCTGCTCAAGCCCACCCTGCTGGGGCTGCGCCGCGTCATGGACTACGCCGAATACGGCGGTGCGCCGCTCCTGGGCCTCCAGGGAGTGGGCATCGTCGCGCACGGCCGCTCCTCTCCCCGCGCCATCCACAACGCGCTCGTCACCACGCTCCAGCATGTGCGCGCGGGCGTGCAGGAAGAGCTGACGCGCTGCATTGCCAACGCCGCCGCCTGGCTTCCTCCCCACCAGCGGGGAAGGAAGGCGGACGGGGACGAAGGGGCCGATTAGAGCGCGCCGGCCATGCGTTGGACTCCGACGACTCCGGAGGCCTCGTGGCACGCACGCACATCATCGGAACCGGTTCCTATGCTCCCACGCAGGTCCTGACCAACCAGGACCTGGAGCGCCTGGTGGAGACGAGCGACGCGTGGATCCGCGAGCGCACCGGCATCCAGGAGCGCAGGCAGGCCGCCCCCGACGAGGCGACGAGCGACCTGGCGGTGAACGCCGCCCGCCACGCGCTGGAGATGGCGGGCGTGGCGCCCGGCGACCTGGACCTCATCGTCGTGGGCACCGTCACCGCGGACATGCCCATGCCGTCCTGCGCCGCGCTGGTGCAGTCGAAGCTGGGCGCGAAGCGTGCCTTCGCCTTCGACGTGTCCGCCGCGTGCGCCGGCGGGCTGTACGCGCTGAGCGTGGCGGACCAGTTCGTGCGCTCGGGCCAGGTGAAGCGCGCGCTCGTCGTGGGCGCGGACCTGCTCACCCGCGCGGTGGACTGGACGGACCGCAACACCTGCGTCCTCTTCGGGGACGGCGCGGGCGCCCTGGTGCTGGGGGCCGAGGAGGACACGGAGGCGGACGCCATGGCGCCGCGCGGCATCCTCTCCACCCACCTGCGCACCGACGGCGACCTCGCGAACCTGCTCTGCATCCCCGCCGGTGGCTCTCGCACCCCCGTCACCGCGGACAACGTGGATGCAAATCTTCACAAGCTCAAGATGAACGGGAAGGAAGTGTTCCGCTTCGCGGTGCGCGCGCTGGTGGAATCCACCCAGACGTCCTTGGGGGCCCACGGAATGGATACGACGCAGGTGGACCATGTCATCGCCCACCAGGCGAACCTGCGAATCCTGGAAGCCGTGATGGAGCGACTGGAAATTCCCAAGGAAAAATGCTGGCTCAACCTGCACAAGTACGGCAACACGTCGTCCGCCTCGCTGCCCATGTCGCTGGATGAGGCGCAGCGCGCCGGCCGCCTCAAGCGCGGCGACGTCATCGCGATGATGGCCATTGGCGCGGGGATGGCGTGGGGCAGCGCGGTGGTGCGCTGGTAGGCAGGACGACACAAGGAAGGACCGCAACATGGCGAAGGTCGCGTTCGTGTTTCCCGGGCAGGGCAGTCAGGCCGTGGGGATGGGCAAGGACCTCTACGAGCAGTTCCCTGAAGCGCGGGCCGTCTTCGACGCCGTGGACGACGCGCTGCACGAGAAGCTCTCCACCTCCTGCTTCGAGGGCCCGGAAGAGGCGCTGAAGCTCACCGCCAACACCCAGCCGGCCATCCTCACGGTGTCGGCCGCGGTGCACGCGGTGTTCCAGAAGCGCGGCCCGGCCCCCGCGTTCGTCGCGGGCCACTCGCTGGGCGAGTACTCCGCGCTGGTGGCCGCGGGCGCCATGGACCTCCAGGACGCGGCGCGGGCGGTGCGCGCGCGCGGCACCTTCATGCAGGAGGCGGTGCCGGTGGGCACGGGCGGCATGGCCGTCATCCTGGGCCTCACCCCGGACGCGGTGAAGGCCGCCTGCGACGCCGCGGCGGAAGGGCAGGTCGTCTCTCCGGCCAACTACAACTCGCCCGAGCAGACGGTCATCGCGGGCCACGCGGCCGCGGTGGAGCGCGCGGGCGCGAAGTGCAAGGAGGCCGGGGCCAAGCGCGTCATGCCGCTGCCCGTCTCCGCGCCCTTCCACTGCGCGCTGATGGACCCCGTGAAGCCGCGCCTGGCGGAGGTGCTGGCGGGCGTGCGCATCAACGCGCCGTCCGTGCCGGTGGTGAGCAACGTGGAGGCCAGGCCCAACGCGGACGCCTCCCGCGTGGTGCCGCTGCTCCTGGAGCAGGTGAGCGCGCCGGTGCGTTGGATTGAGTGTGTGGAGTCGCTGAAGGCGAACGGCGTCACGCACGTGGTGGAGCTGGGGCCGGGCAAGGTGCTGGGCGGACTCATCAAGCGCATCACCAAGGACATCGAATCGTTCAACGTCGAGAACGCCGCGACCCTGGAGAAGGTGCTCGCCGCGTTGGGGGCAGCATGAGCGGCTTCAAGGACAAGGTGGTGCTGGTGACGGGCGGCTCGCGCGGCATCGGCCGGGCGTGCGCGCAGGCCTTCGCGAAGGCGGGTGCGTCCACCGTGGTCATCAGCTACGTGGGCAACGAGGCCGCCGCGCAGGAGACGGTGGGCCTGCTCCAGCAGGCGGGCGCGAAGGCGGAGGCCGTGAAGTTCGACCTGGCGGACACCGCCGCGTGCGCGGGCGCCATCGACGGCGTCGTCAAGACGCACGGCCGGCTGGACGTGCTGGTGAACAACGCGGGCATGGCCATTGACGGCCTGGTGATGCGCGTCAAGGACGAGGACTGGGACCGGCAGCTGGACACCAACCTCCGGGGCGCCTTCGCGCTCATCCGCGCCGCCAGCCGGCCCATGATGAAGCAGCGCTCCGGCGCCATCATCAACATCACCTCGGTCGTGGGGGAGATGGGCAACCCGGGGCAGGCGGCCTACTCGGCGGCCAAGGCGGGGCTCATCGGCCTGACCAAGTCGGTGGCCAGGGAGCTGGCCACCCGGAGCATCCGCGTCAATGCCGTGTCCCCCGGGTTCATCGGGACCGACATGACGTCGCACCTGGACGACGAGCTGCGCCAGAAGATGGTGGGCGGTATCGCGCTCGGCCGCCTGGGCAACCCGGAGGAGGTCGCCGGGGCCGTGGTGTTCCTCGCGAGTGATGCGGCGTCCTACATCACCGGCGAGGTCCTGAAGGTCAACGGCGGCATGTACATGTAAGCCAAGGTTGGATTGCCGCCGGGCGTGGGATATACCGCGCCCGCCTTGAAGACGGCCCGCGACTCAAAACGGCGGGCCCCATCTGTAGCTGGAGGGTTCTGCACGTATGTCCACCACCGCAACCGACGTGGAAACCAAGATCAAGTCCATCATCGCCGACCAGCTCGGTGTGGGTGAGGATGAGATCAAGCCCGAGTCGTCCTTCATCGAAGACCTGGGCGCGGACAGCCTCGACATCGTCGAGCTGGTCATGGCGATGGAAGAGGAGTTCGAGGTCGAGATTCCGGACGACGAGGCGGAGAACATCAAGACCGTCGGCGACGCCGTGAACTACGTGAAGACCCACAAGAAGTAGGCAGTCGCGACACCCGGAAGTCCGGGGCCTGGGGGAGCGTCCTCACCGGCGCTTCCACGCCCCATCGCGGTCAGCGGAGAAGAACAGTGTCCAACCGTCGAGTCGTCATCACCGGCACCGGCATCATTTCTGCGCTGGGCACCGGCACCGAGAAGAACTGGCAGGCGATGCTGGCCGGTCAATCCGGTATCAGCACGATCACCCGTTTCGACCTGGGGAAGCTCGACGCGCGCATCGCGGGCGAGGTGAAGGACTTCCAGCCCGAGCAGTTCATCGACAGGCGCGAAGTGCGCCGGATGGACCTGTTCGCCCAGTACGCGATGGCCGCGGCCGACATGGCGGTGAAGGAGTCCGGCCTGCCCATCGGCCCGGACGCGCCCCATGGCTACATCCCGGAGCGCGTGGGTGTCATCGTGGGCTCCGGCATCGGCGGCATCTCCTCTTTGGAGGAGCAGCACCGCAAGGGGCTGGAGAAGGGGTTCGACCGGCTGTCGCCCTTCTTCATCATCCAGATGATCGTCAACATGGCGCCTGGGCTCATCTCCATGCGCTACAACTGCAAGGGCCCCAACTGGGCCCCGGTGTCCGCGTGCGCCACCAGCGCGCACGCCATCGGCGAGGCCTGGAAGTCCATCCGCCTGGGTGAGACGGACGCGGCCATCGCCGGCGGCGCGGAAGCGGCGATTACCCCCCTGGGCATGGGCGGCTTCTCCGTGATGAAGGCCCTGTCCACGCGCAACGACGACCCGGCGCGCGCCAGCCGTCCCTTCGACAAGGAGCGCGACGGCTTCGTGATGGGCGAGGGCGCGGGCATCGTCGTCCTGGAGGAGATGGAGGCCGCGAAGAAGCGCGGCGCCAACATCCTGGCGGAGGTGGTGGGGTACGGCGCCAACTCGGACGCGTACCACGTCACCCAGCCGGCCCCGGAGGGCGAGGGCGCGGCGCGCTGCATGCGCCTGGCGCTGGCGTCCGCGGGCATGCGGCCGGACGAGGTGGGCTACGTCAACGCCCACGGCACGTCCACGCCGTTCAACGACGCGAACGAGACCAAGGCCCTGAAGGCCGTGTTCGGCGACCACGCGCGCAAGCTGGCGGTGTCGTCCACCAAGTCCATGACGGGCCACATGCTCGGCGCGGCGGGTGGCGCGGAGGCGGTGGTGAGCGTGCAGGTGCTCACCAAGAACGTGCTGCCGCCCACCATCAACATGACGTCGCCGGACCCGGACTGCGACCTGGACTACGTGCCCAACACGGCGCGCGACGCCCGCGTCGACGCGGTGATGAGCAACTCGTTCGGCTTCGGCGGCACCAACGCGGTGCTGGTGTTCAAGCGCTTCGCCTGACGGCCTTCCGGCCCGCTGCTCCCGGTGACGGGCAGCGGCGGGCAGGGGCCCTCCTTCCCGGCCCCGCCCTCACGGCGCGGGCCCCGCCTTCCGGAGTCCGGCCGTGAAAGTCATCCTCGCCTCCGACCATGCGGGCATCGAGCTGCGCCAGGAGCTGGTGACGCTCCTGAAGGAGCGCGGCACCGACTTCCAGGACCTGGGCCCCCAGACGCGTGAGTCCGTGGACTACCCGGACTTCGCCTCGCGGGTGGCGCAGGCGGTGGTTTCCGAGTCCGACACGCTGGGTGTGCTGGTGTGCGGCACCGGCATCGGGATGAGCATCGTGGCCAACAAGCACCGGGGCATCCGGGCGGCCCTCTGCACCACCGAGTTCGAGGCGCGGATGACCCGCGCGCACAACGACGCCAACGTGTTGTGCCTGGGCCAGCGCGTGGTGGGCGCGGGCGTGGCACGCGGCATCCTGGAGGCCTTCCTCTCCACCGCCTTCGAGGGCGGCCGCCACGAGAAGCGCGTCCAGAAGATTCGCGACGTCGAGGCCCAGCAGCGCTGACGGGCCTGGCAGGCGTCCCTCAAGCAGTCCCCTTCGTTCGTACGCCAGGAGGCAACCCCCATGGAGAACACCCGCACGCTGTCCCAGGTGGATCCTGAAATCGCCCAGGTGCTCTGGCACGAGACGGAGCGGCAGGAGGAGGGGCTGGAGCTCATCGCCTCCGAGAACTTCGTCAGCCCCGCGGTGCTGGAGGCGGTGGGCTCCGTGCTCACCAACAAGTACGCGGAAGGCTACCCCGGCAAGCGCTACTACGGCGGCTGCGAGGTGGTGGACGTGGCGGAGAACCTGGCCATCGCGCGTGCGAAGGAGCTGTTTGGCGCGGACGCGGTGAACGTGCAGGCGCACTCCGGCAGCCAGGCCAACATGGGCGCCTTCATGGCGCTGATGAAGCCGGGCGACACCATGCTGTCGCTGGACCTGAACTCCGGCGGCCACCTCACCCACGGCGCGGCGTTCAACTTCTCCGGCAAGCTCTACAAGGTCGTCCACTACGGCCTGTCGCGCGACACGGAGACCATCGACTTCGCGCAGGTGGAGTCCCTGGCCCTGGAGCACAAGCCCAAGGTGCTGGTCGTGGGCGCGAGCGCGTACCCGCGCACGCTCGACTTCGCGAAGTTCCGGGAGATCGCCGACAAGGTGGGCGCCGCCATGCTGGTGGACATGGCCCACATCGCGGGCCTGGTGGCCGCGGGCGTGCACCCGTCGCCCGTTCCCTTCGCGGAAATCGTCACCACCACCACGCACAAGACGCTGCGCGGCCCGCGTGGCGGCATGGTGCTCAGCCGCGAAGCCTTCGCGAAGACCATCAACAGCCAGATCTTCCCCGGCATCCAGGGCGGCCCGCTGATGCACGCCATCGCGGGCAAGGCGGTGGCCTTCAAGGAGGCGCTGTCGCCGGAGTTCAAGACGTACCAGAAGCAGATTGTCGCCAACGCGCAGGCGCTGGCGGAGGCGCTGAAGTCCGCGGGCCTGCGGCTGTGCTCGGGCGGCACGGACAACCACCTGATGCTGGTGGACCTGCGCGCCAAGAAGCTCACCGGCAAGGTGGCCGAGGACGTGCTGGGCAAGGCGGGCATCACGGTCAACAAGAACATGATCCCCTTCGACCCGGAGAAGCCCACGACGACCTCTGGCGTCCGGGTGGGCACCCCGGCCATCACCACGCGCGGCATGCGCGAGGCGGAGATGGCGGTGGTGGGCCGGCTCATCGGCCAGGCGCTGGACGCCGCGCAGGACGACGCGGCGCTCGCGCGGGTGAAGGGCCAGGTGAAGGAGTTGGCCCAGGGCTTCCCGCTGTACGCCTCGCGGTTGAAGTAAAGAAAGCCCGTGCGCTGCCCCTTCTGTCAGGACCCGGAGAACAAGGTCATCGACTCGCGCGAGTCGCACGAGGGCTCCGTCATCCGGCGGCGCCGCGAGTGCCTGGCCTGCAAGCGCCGCTTCACCACGTACGAGCGGGTGGAGGAACTCTACCCGCTCATCGTGAAGAAGGACGGGCGGCGCGAGGCCTTCGACCGCGAGAAGATGCTCAACGGCCTGAAGAAGGCGTGTGAGAAGCGCCCGGTGTCCGCCGCGCAGCTGGAGGCGACGGTGGAGGACATCGAGCGGCTGCTCCAGGGGATGGGGGAGAAAGAGGTCCCCTCCTCATCCATTGGCGAGCACGTGATGCGGCGGTTACAGCAGCTGGACGAGGTGGCCTACGTGCGCTTCGCGTCCGTGTACCGAAGCTTCCGGGACATCTCCGAGTTCATGCACGAGCTGAAGGACCTGCTCGAGGACCAGGAGCGTGAGCGCAAGGCGAAGCCGCCTGTGACTCCGCCCAAGGACGGTTAGGAAGGGCGGTATGCGCTTGCTCACGCGGTCACGGTTGCAGGCGGTGAAGACGCCCCGCTCCAAGCGCGCGGCGGACTTCGACCACGCGGTGGCCGAGTTCTTCATGCGCATCGCCCTGGAGGAGGCCGCCAAGGGCCTGGGCCGCACCAGCCCCAACCCCGTCGTGGGGGCGGTGCTGGTGAAGGGCGGGCGCATCATCGCGCGCGGCCACCACAAGAAGGCCGGCACGGCGCACGCGGAGGTCGTCGCGCTGGAGGCCGCGGGCTCCAAGGCGCGCGGCGCGGACCTCTACACGACGCTGGAGCCGTGCGACCACTACGGGCGCACCCCGCCGTGCAGCCTGGCGGTGCTGGAGGCCGGCGTGCGGCGCGTGTTCAGCGCTTCGTCGGACCCGAATCCGCTGGTCAGCGGCAAGGGGCTCAACCGGCTCAAGCGCGGCGGCGTGGCGGTGGTGACGCACGTCCTCAAGGATGAAGCGGACGCGCTCAACCGGCCCTTCTTCAAGATGATGCGCACGGGCCTGCCGTGGGTGACGCTCAAGGCCGCGGTGACGCTGGACGGGAAGATCGCCGCGCCCTCGGGCGACTCGAAGTGGGTGACGGGCGAGGCTTCGCGCGCGTGGGTGCACCGGCTGCGCGACCAGGTGGACGCCATCCTCGTGGGCGCGAACACCGTGCGCATGGATGACCCGCAGCTCACCACGCGGCTGCCGGGCGGCGGGGGCAAGGACCCGGTGCGCGTGGTGGTGGACTCGCACCTCAAGCTGTCCCCGGGGCACACCGTCTTCACCCAGCGCAGCCCCGCGCGCACCGTCATCGCCACGCTGGAGGACCCGGAGGGCCGGCGCGCCCGGCGCTTCCTGGCCCAGGGCGTGGAGGTGTGGAACGTGCGCGCGAAGCAGGACCGCGTGGACCTGAAGGCCGTCCTCAAGCGCGTGAAGAAGGAGGGGCTCAACCACGTGCTCGTGGAGGGCGGCGCGGGCCTGTACGGCACGCTGCTTCGCGAGCACCTGGCGGATGCGCTCGCCCTGTTCCTCGCTCCCAAGCTGGTGGGGGCCGGGGGCCTGTCCTGGGCGGGCGAGCTGGGCGTGAAGGACATGGCCCATGCCCTGGCCGTGAAGGACCTGACGATGGAGAAGGTGGGGGACGACGTCCTCCTGCGCGCGCTGCTCTGAAGGCCAGCGCCCGGGCAGGGCATCCGTTAAGGTTCCGGCCATGTTCACCGGACTCATCCAGGACACTGGCACCGTCACCCGCGTCACCTCTGGCGCGATGACCGACTTCTGGATTCGCACCTCGCTGGGCGCGGAGGCCTTCGCCCTGGGGGAATCCATCGCCGTGGACGGCGCGTGCCTCACGGTGGTGGAGAAGGGCGGGGACACCTTCCGCGTGCAGGCGGCCCCGGAGACGCTGCGGCGCACCACCCTGGGGGACCGGAAGACGGGCGACAAGGTGAACCTGGAGCGGGCGCTCGCCCTGGGGGACCGGCTGGGCGGACACCTGGTGTCGGGCCACGTGGACGCCGTCAGTGAAGTGCTGGAGACGTTCGCGGAGGGCGGCTCGTGGGTGATGGTGTTCCGGCTGCCCCCGGAGCTGGCGCCCTGCTTCATTGAAAAGGGCTCCGTCACCATCGACGGCATCAGCCTGACGGTGAACGCGGTGGATGCCAGCACCTTCCGGGTGCAGCTGATTCCGGAGACGCAGGCGCGCACCACCCTGCACGGCAAGGGCCCCGGGGCGAAGGTGAACCTGGAGGGCGACCTCATTGGCAAGTACGTGGCCCGGCTGTACGCCCTCCGGGGAGCCCCGGAAGCCGCCGCCCAGGGAGCGGGGCTGACGGAGGCGGTGGTGCGGGCTGCGGGTTTCAGCCCTCGCGGGTAGGGGCGCAGGTGGTGTAAGGAGCGCGCCATGCCTCGCTATTTCGAAGGGGATTTCCTCCCCCCCCAGGGCCGGTTCGCCATCTGCGTGTCCCGGTTCAACAGCTTCATCACGGAGGAGCTCTTGAAGGGCGCCGTGGACACCCTGGTACGCCATGGCGTGAAGGACGACGCCATCGACGTGTACCGCTGCCCCGGCACCTATGAGCTGCCTGGCCTCACCCGCCGCGTGTCGGAGGGTGGCCAGTACGCGGGCATCATCGTCCTGGGCGCGGTGATTCGCGGCGGCACCCCCCACTTCGACTACGTGGCGGGCGAGTGCGCCAAGGGCATTGGTTCGGTGGCGTTCAGCGCGGCGGCCGGCCCGAAGCCGGCGTCGGTGACGTTCGGCGTCCTCACGTGCGATACCGTGGAGCAGGCCATCGACCGGGCGGGCGTGAAGGCGGGCAACAAGGGCGCGGAGGCCGCGCTGGCCTGCATCGAGATGGTCAACCTCTTCGCGCGCATGACGGGCGCGGAGCGAAAGGGGTAACCGCGATGGGCGCGCGCAGAACAGCACGGGAGCGGGCGCTGCAGGCGCTCTACAAGTTGGAGATGACCCAGGGCGCCACCACGCGGGAGGCCCTGGACGCGGCGTGGGCCGCCTCCGCGGAGGACGGGACGCCGGAGCCGGACGCGGTGAAGTTCGCCAAGGAGATCGTGGAGGGCGTGGAGGCCCACCGCGAGGAGATTGACGGGCTCATTGAGCGCCACAGCCACAACTGGCGCCTGGACCGCATGTCCCGCATCGACCGCAACGTCCTGCGGCTGGGCATCTTCGAACTGAAGTACCGCCCGGACATCCCCCGCAAGGTGACCATCAACGAGGCGGTGGAGCTGGGGAAGAACTTCGGCAACGAGGAGTCGAGCGCCTTCGTCAACGGCCTGCTGGACCGCGTCGCGGTGGCGCTCGGGAAGCCGTGAGCCAGACGCAGACCCTGGACGTGGGCCTGGAGGGCCTGGACGCGCTGACCGGGGTGGACGCCCTCTGCCTCTTCGTGGCCGAGGACGACCGCCCCCTGCCGTCCTCCGCCGGCTACGTGGACTGGCGGCTGTGCGGCGCCCTGTCGCGCGTGCTCCAGGGCGGGTTCTTCACCGGCGTGAAGGACGACTGGCTCCTGTTGCCGTCGGACGGGAAGCTGACCGTGCCGCGCATCTTCGTGGTGGGGCTGGGCTCCCGGAAGCGCCTGGACGCGGCCTCGCTGGGAGAGGCGCTGGCGGGCGCGGCGAAGGTCTTGAGCCGCGCGAAGGTGGAAGCCGTGGCCTTGGAGGTGCCCCAGGGGTCTTCCCTGAGCGACTCCGCCCGCGCGGAGGCGTACCAGCGGCAGTTCCTGCCCGCGTTCAAGGGGGGACGGGTGTCCCTCCTCGCGGACAAGGGGCTTGTCGGGTCGCTGTCATCCCGGAAGGGTTGACGCACAGCGGCCAGGCAGGGGTTCTGCTAGCATCCGGCCCTTGAGGCGCGCGCGATGAAGTTCAAGGTGTTGATCGTCGAGGACTCCAAGGTGTCGCGCGAGCACATCGCCGCGACCGTGGAGGCCGTGGACGGCGTCGAGGCCGTCACCACCGCCAGCGGCTTCGAGGCGCTGAAGCTGCTGCCGCGCCAGCGCTTCGACCTCATCATCACCGACATCAACATGCCCGACATCAACGGGCTGGAGCTCATCAACTTCGTCAAGAAGAACCCCAACTACCGGGACGTGCCGCTCATCATCGTCACCACCGAGGGGCGTGAGCAGGACCGCTCGCGGGGCATGGCGCTGGGGGCCGCCGGCTACCTGGTGAAGCCGTTCCAGCCGGAGGACCTGGAGGCGCTCCTGCGGCGCTTCCTGAAGCCGCTGTGACGCCCGGAGGCAAGGCGCTGGCTGAGTTCGTCGCCGAGGCCACCGAAATCCTGGATGCGCTGGGTCGCGACCTCCTGGCCCTGGACGAGGCGCGGGGCCAGGAAGCGGACCCCGAGCACATCAACGGCATCTTCCGCGCGGCGCACTCGCTCAAGGGCCTGTCGGGCCTCTTCGGCCAGGAGCGCATCAGCCAGCTGGCGCACGCGGCGGAGGACCTGCTGGACCGGCTGCGGCTGGGCCGGCTGACGCTGGACGACCGGGTCCTGGACACGCTGGTGGACGCGCTGGACACGTTCCAGGCGCTGCTTGGTGAAGCATCCCGGAGCGAGGAGGGCCCCGAGCTCTCCCAGCGCACCCGCGACATGGAGGACCGCATGGCGCGGCTGGGCTCGCCCCCGCCCGCCGTGGAAGAGGATCCGCTGGAGCGGCTGGAACTGGACGCGACGGTGCGCGCCGTCTTCACCGAGTACGAGGAGCACCGGCTGCGCGAGAACGTGCGGCGCGGCGTGGCGCTGTGGCGGGTGCGCGCGGCGTTCGACCTCACGGACTTCGACCAGGGACTGGCGGACCTGAACGCGCGCCTCAAGCCCCTGGGCGAGGTCATCAGCACGCTGCCCTCGTCGCGGCCGGGTGGCGCCAACGGCATCGCGTTCGACCTCATCTTCGGCGCGAAGGTCGGCGCGCGGGCACTGGAGGACGGCCTCCGGGGCTCGCCCGCGGAGCTGGCGCCGCTGTCCGTCCGGCCGCCGGAAGCGGGCTCGGAGGGGCCTGCGTTCGACGGGCCTGCGCCGCGCGACGCCGCAGCCGTGCGCGAGGACGTCGAGATCCTGCCTCCGGATACGGACGAGGACGGGGTCGACGAGGACGCCGAGGTGCCGGTGGAAACCTCGAGCCTGGCGACCGTGCCCTCGCACCCGGGGGCAGGTTCTCCGCGCATGCGGGCGGTGACGCCTCCGGCCACGGTGGTGGGGCTCCAGGCCGCCGCGTCCGCGCCGATTCCCGCCGGCCGTCCCAGGGCGGAAGAGACGTCCCTGCGCTCGCTCACGCAGACGGTGCGCGTGGACATCGGGCGGCTGGATGGGCTCATCAACATGGTGGGCGAGCTCCTGCTCATCAAGGCCAACCTCCAGCGGCTGGCGGAGACGTCCCGGCAGGACGGCACCGTCGCGCTGTCCAAGCTCTTCGGCCAGGAGCTGTCGCGGGAGACGCGGCAGCTGGAGCGCAAGCTGGAGGCGCTCCAGGAGGGGCTGCTCGAAGCGCGCATGGTCCCGGTGGGCCAGGTCTTCGACAAGCTGGCGCGGCTGGTGCGGAAGATTGCCCGCGAGGCCGGCAAGGAGATCGACTTCGTCAGCTCCGGCGGCGAGGTGGAGCTGGACAAGCTCATCGTCGAGGAGCTCAGCGATCCGCTGATGCACCTCATCCGCAACGCCATCGACCATGGCGCGGAAGGGCCGGAGTCGCGACTGTCCGCGGGCAAGCCCCGGCGCGCGACGGTCCGGCTGCGCGCGGAGCAGAAGGGCAACCACGTCGTCATCAGCGTGTCCGACGACGGCTCGGGCATCGACGAGGTGCGCGTGCGCGAGGTGGCGCTGTCGCGCGGGCTCGTCACCCCGCCGCAGGTCAGCGAGATGACGCGGCGCGAGCTGCTCAACCTCATCTTCCTGCCGGGCTTTTCCACCCGCTCCAGCGTCAGCTCGCTCTCCGGACGAGGCGTGGGCCTGGACGTGGTGAAGAACAACCTGGGCAACCTCTCCGGCATCATCGACGTGTGGAGCGAGCGCGGGAAGGGCACGGCCTTCCACCTGACGCTGCCGGTGACGCTGGCCATCGTGCGCGCGCTGGTGGTGGGCGTCAGCGGCCGCACCTACGCGGTGCCGCTCAACAGCGTGCTGGAAATCCTGTCCGTGCAGCCGCGCGACATCCGCACCGTGGAGCGGCGCGAGGTGTTGGACCTGCGCGGCCAGACGCTGCCCTTCCTGCGGCTCGGGCGCCTGTTCCACCTGCCGGAGCGCGAGGTGAGCCGCCACTTCGTCGTCGTGGTGGGCCTGGCGCAGCAGCGGCTGGGCATCGCGGTGGACGAACTCTTCGGCCAGCAGGACATCGTCACCAAGCCCCTGGGCGGCCGGCTGAGCCGCGTGAAGGGCATCTCCGGCGCCACCGACCTGGGCAACCGCCGCACCGTCCTGGTGCTGGATGTCGCGGAACTCCTGGAAGAGGGCATCGCGCAGGAGCGGCGCCGCGCTTGAGGCGTCCGCGCCGGGGGCTGCTATCCTCCCGGGCGTGTCCCGTTTCGAAGCCCTGCTCGACGCGTTCTTCTACCGTCCGGACGAGGACGTCGGCGGCCTGCTGGACTTCGCCGCGGGCAGTGACGACCTGGCGCGGCCGCAGCTGGAGGAGGAGCCCGTCGAGTACCTGGCCTTCCGCCTGGAGGCGGAGTGCTACGCGGTGCCCATCCTCGCGGTGAGGGAGATCTGCAAGGTGCCGCTGCTCACGGAGATTCCGCGCGCGGAGCCGCAGCTGCTGGGCGTGATGAACCTGCGCGGGGAGCTGTTGCCCGTCTACGACGTGAAGCTGCGGCTGCGGCTGGCGGACGCGCCTCCGTTGGTGGCGGGGCCTGACGCGGGCCTGCCGCCCCGGGCCGCGCGCATCCTGGTGCTCAAGACGGCGGACGGGCCCGCGGGCGTGTGGGTGGACTCGGTGGCGGGCGTGGTGCGGCTCAAGCCGTCCATGGTGGAGCTGTCGCCCGCGGGGCTGCGCGGGGACCGCGACTGCGTGGCGGGGCTGGGGCGCAAGGGCTCGCAGCTCTACATCCTGTTGGATCCGGAGCAGGCGCTCGCCCCATGACGGACCCCGTGAACCTGCTGGTCCGCCGTCCGCGCGGTGAGAAGGCCTCCGAGACGCCCGCGGCCGAAGCGGAGGTGCAGCTGTGCGCCTTCTTCGTGGGCAACGAGGAGTACGTCCTGGACATCATGCGCGTGGAGGAGATCCTCCCGCCCCAGCGCGTGATTCCCATCCCGCACGCGCCCGCCTTCGTGGAGGGCGTGCTGCACCTGCGCGGCGCGATGCTGCCCGTGGTGGACCTGCACCGGCGCCTGTTGGGGCAGCCCGCGCAGGAGACGCGGCGCACGCGGCTGCTCGTGTGCCGGCTGGGAACGCGGCGCGTGGTGACGCGGGTGGACCGCGTGGCGGAGGTGCTGCGCGTGCGCCGGAGTGACATCAAGCCCGCGCCAGCGCTCATGGCCGGGGGCCGCACGCCGTTCGTGGTAGGCGTATGCGGACCGCCGGAGCGGCTGCGGCTGCTGTTGGACCTGAAGGCGCTGCTGCGCGCGGAGCTGGAGCGCGACTCCCGCCCGCCGCCCGCGGGCTGAGCGTCCCGTTGTTGCCCTGCTGCTCGGAGGGCTGGGACGCGGGGCCCCTGGCGCACTGAGTCGCGTTCCACGACCTGGACGCAAAGGGTGCGAAGGTGAACGTTTCCATCCGGCGCAGGGCTGCCCACCGGCGGTGGGAGCCGTCTCGTGGGACGCGACTCCCCCGGCGGCTTCAAGCAGGATGCGGACACCCCGAGCAACACGTGCCCCGAAGGAGGACGGCGAATGAGCGACACGATGCAGTCCCCCGCGGGGCAGGAAGAGGCGCGGTACCGGGCGCTGCAGGCGGTGGATCCGCGCGCGCCCGGCGCTTTGGAGACCTTCACCACCGGCCTGCATGACGAGAGCTGGCGCGTGCGTCACGCGGCGGCGGAGGGCCTGCGCCGCGTGCCGGATGCGCCGGGCGTCACCGCGCGGCTCATCTCCGTCCTGGGCGAGCGCGGCGAGACGGGCGCGCGCAACGCGGCGGCCGAGGCGCTGGCCGGAATGGGGCCGGTGGCGGTACCTCCGCTGGTGCACCTGCTGGAGCATGAGGATCCGGATCAGCGCAAGCTGGCGGCGGACATCCTGGGCCAACTGGGCCGGCCGGAGGTGGAGGACGTGCTCCTGCGCGCGCTCTCCGACGACGACCTCAACGTGCGCGTGGCGGCCGCGGAGGCGCTGGGCCGGCTGGGCGGGGATGCCGCGGCGCGGGCGCTGGAAGACCTGCTGGACGCGCCCATGCCCCTGTTGCGGCTGGCCGCGCTGGAGGGGCTCGCGTCGCTCAAGCGCGCACCCCCGTTGGAGCGGGTGATGGCGCTGGTGGAGGACCCAGGAGTGCAGCGCAGCGCCCTCCGGCTGTTGGGCCTGTACGCCCCGGGCGTGGCCACGGAGCGCATCTGCCGGGCGCTGGCGTCGCCGGTGCGCTCGGTGCGCGAGGCGGCGCTCGTCGCGCTGGGGAAGCAGGCCGTGGGGCTGGGCCCGTACGAGCGGGGTGAGCTGGATGCCGTGGCGCGCTCGGTGCTGAGCGGCATCCCGGGCGTGACGGCGCACGTGGCGCAGGCCCTGGACGGCGACGACGTCCGGGTGCGGGCCGGCGCGCTGGTGGCGGCCGGAGCGCTGGGCGAAGCGTCGCTCGCGGTGGCGGTGGCGGAGGTGGCGCGCGAGGACCGGCTGTTGCGCGAGGTGCTCTTCACGCTGGGCCAGCTGGGGCCGGAGGGCCGGCGCCTGCTGCTCGGGAGCATGGGCACGCTGTCGCTCCCCGCGCGCACCGTGGCGGCCGAGGCGCTGGTGCTGCTGGTGGACTCGACGTCGGTGCCGGAGCTGTGCGCGCTCCTGGAGTGGGCGGAGGACGACCTGCGCGCGGTGGTGGTGCGCGCGCTGGGGCGCACGCACTCGCCGGACGCCGTGGCGCCGCTGGTGGAGCTGCTCTCGGACCCGGCGCTGTCGGCCATGGCGGCGCGAGCGCTGGAGCAGCTGACCGTGGCCCACCCGCTGGAGGCGCTGGCCGCGCTGGAGGCGGCGGTGGAGCAGCGCACGACGCCCGCGGCGGTGGCGGTGCTGGGCCGGCTGGGCGGCGCGAGGGTGTTGCCCGTGCTGCGGCGGATTGCCCGCGATGAAGATGCTTCCTGGCGCGCGGCGGCGGTGGAGGCCGCGGGCCGGGCGGACGGAGAGGCCGGCCTGGAGCTGGCGCGCGGCGCGTTGGCGGACGAATCCCCCAAGGTGCGCATCGCCGCGGTGCGCTCCCTGGGGCAGCAGGGCGGCAGTGAGGCCGCGACGTTCCTGGGGCTCGCGCTGAAGGACGAGGACCGCGGCGTGCGCGTGGCCGCGGTGGAGGCCGTGGGCGTGGCGGGCGCGAAGGAGCGCTCGCCGGACCTGGAGGCCCTGGTGCGCCACGGCGACGGTGCGCTCGCGATGCTGGCGGTGCGCGCGCTGACGAAGCTGGGGACGGTAAGCGCGGGCGTGCTGTGGGACGCGCTCAGCCATCACGACGCGGAGGTGGTGAAGGCGGCGTTGCCGGCGCTGGGGTCGGCGGAGGCCTCGGCGGATGGTGCGGCGCTGGCGATGTCGCTCCTGGGCCATCCCCGCTGGGACGTGCGGGCGGCCGCGGCTCGCGTGCTGGGCGGAATGGGGCGGCCGGAGTGCCTGCCCGCGCTCCAGCAGGCGATGTCGGTGGAGCAGGACGCGCTGGCGCAGGTGGCGCTGGCGGAAGCGGTCGTCCGGTTGTCGGGGCGGTGAGGGGAGGACTCGGATGCCACGCTTCGACGAGGGCCGCCCGGAGATGACGCTGGAGGAGTTCCGCCTGCTGCGCGACCACGTCTACGCGCACTGCGGAATCCTCATCCACGAGAACATGAAGTTCGTGATGGAGCGCCGGCTGTGGCCCCGGCTGGAGGCGCTGGGGATCCAGGACTTCGGCTCCTATCACCGCTACCTGCGCTACGACGCCCAGCGCAGCGCGGAGCTGGAAGCGGCGGTGGAGTCGCTCACCACGCACGAGACGTACTTCTTCCGCGAACCCGCGCAGCTCAAGGCCTTCTGCGAGGAGCTGATCCCCATCCTGGAGAAGCGCAACGCGCACACGCGGCGGCTGCGGCTGTGGTCGGCGGGGTGTTCCTCCGGTGAGGAGGCGTACACGCTGGCCATGCTGCTCAAGGAGAGCGGCCGCTTCGACGACTGGGACGTGGAGGTGCTGGGCACGGACCTGTCGCGCCGCGTGCTGGCCGTGGCCCGCCGCGCCGAGTACGGCCCCAGCGCCCTGCGCGCGACGCCGCCGGACCTGCTGGAGCGCTACTTCGTGCCCGTGGGGGTGAACCGCGTCCGCGTGCGCGACGACGTGAAGGCGTGGGTGAACTTCGGCCACCACAACCTGTCGGACGTGGCGGGCAGCCAACTGGTGCCGCGCTCGGACGTCGTCTTCTGCCGCAACGTGATGATCTACTTCGACCTGGCCGCGCGCCGCCGCGTGCTGGGCGTCATCCGGGACCGGCTCTGCCCGGGGGGCTACCTGCTCCTGGGCCACGCGGAGAACCTGCTCAGCCTGGGCGCGGACTTCGAGCTGGTGCACCTGAAGGGCGACCTCGTCTACCGCCGGCCCGAGCTTCCGGGCGGGGAGGGCCGCTGATGGCACGCCCGCTCACGGTGCTCGTCATCGACGACTCGGCCACCAACCGCCGCACGCTCACCACGCTCTTGGAGTCCTCCCAGGAGGTGATGGTGCTGGACTGGGCCCAGGACGGCGAGGAGGGGCTCAAGAAGGTCCTGGACCTGAAGCCCGACGTGGTGACGCTGGACCTGGAGATGCCCCGGCTGGGCGGCCACACCTTCCTGCGGCTGCTCATGCGCGCGGCGCCCACGCCCGTCATCGTCATCTCCAGCTACGCGCACAGCTCGGACGTGGGCAAGGCGCTGGAATTGGGCGCGTTCGACTTCATCGCCAAGCCGCCCCAGGGCACGCCCGCGGCGCTGGAGCACCTGCGGCGCGAGCTGCTCGACAAGGTGCTCGCGGCGCGCCACGCGAAGTCCGGGGGGCGCCACGGGGCCCCGCCGCGCGCCTCCCTGCTGACGGGGGAGGTGCCGCAGGTCATCGCCGTGGGCGCGTCCACGGGCGGGCCTCCCGCGGTGCAGCGGCTGCTGGAGGGGCTGGCCGTCGAGCCGACCGTCAGCGTGCTGGTGGGCCAGCACATGCCGTCACAGTTCACCAAGGCCTTCGCGGAGCGGTTGGACCGCATCGGCCCCTTCACGGTGACGGAGGCATGCGAGGGCGACGTGGTGAAGCCGGGCCACGTCTACATCGCGCCGGGCGGGCGGCACCTGGTGCTGTCGGACCGCACCGGGCGCCTGGAGCTGCGCACGCCATCCCCGGTGCCCACGGACAAGTACGCACCGTCGGTGGACCGGCTCTTCGAAAGCGCGGCGGAGGTGCTGGGGCCGCGCGCGGTGGCGGTGGTGCTGCTGTCTCTTATACA
>NZ_RAVY01000073.1:0-40088 GCF_003611625.1 Corallococcus sp. CA054B | reverse complement strand
GGGGGACGGGGGGCATGGCGGGGTGGAGCCTACCCGGGTTCCCCTCCCGGACGGTCGAGTGGCGGACCTGGGCCCCGGTGTGGGGAACCTTCGCGCTTGCGGGGCACGGAGGCAGGGCATATCCCTGGCGGCCACGTCCCCTATGAGCCTGCTCGAAGCCATCGTCCTGGGTCTGGTCCAGGGTCTCACGGAGTTCCTGCCCATCAGCTCCACCGCGCACCTGCGCATCGCGCCGGAGCTGTTCGGCTGGCCGGATCCGGGTGCGGCGTACTCGGCCATCATCCAGCTGGGCACGGTGGCCGCGGTGCTCATCTACTTCCGCAAGGACATCGTCGCGCTGGTGAAGGCGTTCGTCGTGGGGCTGGTGAAGCGGGACCCGTTCGGCACGCTGGAGGCGCGGCTCGCGTGGTTCGTGGGCGTGGGCACGCTGCCCATCGGCATCTGCGGGCTGGCGTTCAAGAAGCTCATCGAGACGCAGTTCCGTTCGCTCTACGTCATCGCGGGCAGCCTCATCGTGCTGGCGGTGGTGCTGTTCGTCGTGGAGAAGCGCGCGTCGCACCAGCGCACCCTGGCGGACATGACGTGGAAGGACGGCATCCTCATCGGCCTGTGGCAGGCGCTGGCGCTGGTGCCGGGCTCGTCCCGGTCCGGCACGACGCTCACGGGCGGCCTGTCGCTGGGGCTCAAGCGCGAGGACGCGGCGCGCTACTCGTTCCTGTTGTCCATTCCGGCGACGACGCTGGCGGGCATCTTCGAATTGAAGCACCTGCTGGAGGCCACGCAGCGCCCGTCGACGGTGGCCCTGGTGGTGGGGACGCTGGTGGCCTTCCTGTCGGGCATGGCGGCCATCGCATGGCTGTTGAGCTTCCTGAAGCGGCGCACCACCCTGGTGTTCGTGGTGTACCGCATCGCGCTGGGCGTGCTGCTGCTGGGGCTGTTGCAGGCGAACATCCTCAAGCCGATGTCCGGCGTGGAGAACCTGGCGACGCCGGAGGCGCCGACGAAGCCGCCGGTGGAGAAGCAGATCACGGACTGAGGAAGGGGGAGGTTGTGCGCGTGCAGGCCCTGTTCGATGCGCTGGAGACGCGGCTGACAGCGAGGCCCGCGCGGACCTTCGAGTGGAAGGGCCGGGCGCTGCGAGAGGCCGCGGTGCTGGTGCCCCTCTTCGAGCGGGACGGCGTGCCCCACATGGTCTTCACCCGGAGGCCCGCCACCCTGCGCACGCACGCGGGGCAGTACGCGTTCCCGGGCGGAGGCCAGGAGGCGCGGGACGTCACGCCGCTGGAGACGGCGCTGCGCGAGACGGAGGAGGAGCTGGGCATCCCGCGCGCGCACGTGCGCGTGCTGGGCCTGCTGGACGAGACGCCCACCACGTCCGCGTACCGCATCCGCCCCTACGTGGGCGTCATCCCGGGGGACGGGAAGTACGTGCCCAATCCGGTCGAGGTGGACCTGGTGCTGGAGGTGCCGCTGGTGCGCCTGCTGGACCCCGCCATCCTCCGGGTGGAGCGGCACATGTGGGAGGGGATTGAGCACGACGTGCACTTCTACACGCACGGTGAGCACGTCATCTGGGGCGCCACGGGGCGCATCCTGCGCAACTTCCTGCAGTTCGTGGTGGACGTGCCGGGCAGCCAGGACCTGCTGGACGCTCCCCTGCCTGCTGACCGCTGAGCCCCAGGGCCCGTGCTGGCGGGCGGCCGTGGCGGAAGGCGCCTTGTCGCCCTGGAGGGCCGGTCCCACGTTGAGGGGACACCCTTCGAAAGGGAGCGACGTGGACGGTGGCAATGGGTCCGGGGCCATGGAGGTGAGAGAGGCCGCGCTGGTGGCGCTGGGAGAGGTCCTGCGCGCCAGGGGGTACACCTTCACGACGGTGACTCCGGAGACGCACCGGCGGGTGAACGCGCGGCCGGGGGCGAAGCTGGCCTATTCGGTCCGGGACGTGTTCGGGTGGAGCCGTCCCTTCGGGCCGGGCGTGCTGGAGCCTCGGATGGTGGCGCTGCTGGAGGAGGCGGGCGCGCTGGTGGACTGCAAGGACGGGACGCACCGGAGCCGGGTGCGGTTCTCCAGTCTGGGCGCGGGGCTGTATGTCCATTCCGCGTGGCCCACGTCGGAGCAGGACGCGGTGTTCTTCGGGCCGGACACCTACCGGTTCTGCGCGTTGCTCCAGCGGGTGCCGGGCAGTTTCCGGCGCGTGGTGGACCTGGGGTGTGGCTCCGGAGCCGGTGGCCTGTCGGTGGCGGGGCGGAGCGCGGCGGTGGTGCTCGCGGATTTGAACCCGTTGGCGCTGGAGTACTCGCGGGTGAACGCGAGGCTGAACGGCGCGCATGGGGTGCAGGCGGTGCATTCGGACCTGCTGCGGGACGTGTCCGGCCGGTTCGACCTGATCATGGCGAATCCGCCGTACCTGGCGGACACGGACAGGCGCACGTACCGGGATGGCGGCGGCACGCATGGCACGGAGCTGTCGGTGCGCATCGTGCGTGAAAGCGCGGAGCGCCTGGAGCCGGGGGGCACGCTGGTGCTCTACACAGGGGCGCCGGTGGTGGACGGCGAGGACCTGCTGCGAACGGCGCTGGAGCCGGTGTGGCGGAAAGCGCCGCTCGCGGAGGTTCGCTACGAGGAGCTGGACCCGGACGTGTTCGGCGAGGAGCTGGAGAAGGAGCCGTACGCAGGTGTGGAGCGCATCGCGCTGGTGGCGCTGGTGGCGCGGCGGGGCTGATACGGAGCCTCAAGCCTCCATGAGGCTGGCACGGCGCGTGGGCTCAGGACCGCCGCCCCTTCGACTGGTGTGGTTGCTTCTTTCTCGGAGATTCATCACGCACTTCATGACGGATCCCGGGTTTGGGTGACTCTCCAAGTTCGGACTCGAGTCGTTCGATGCTCGGGAGGCTGCTTTCGAGGCGTACCGGCAGGGCCTGCACGAGCTGGTATTCAGCCACGCCCATTGGCTTGTTCGTGTCGCGCAAGGCGTACTCGGCGATGACGCGGCTCTTGGTCTTGCAGAGAAGGAGTCCGATGCTGGGTCCATCGTGCTCACCGCGCATCTTCGCGTCGACGGCGCTCAAATAGAAATTGAGCTTGCCAGTGTGCTCGGGTTCGAACTCGCCTGCCTTGAGCTCGACGACAACGTAGCAGCGGAGTCGCAGGTGATAGAAGAGCAGGTCGAGATAGAAGTCCCGGCCATCGACCTCGAGATGGACCTGGCGACCGACATACGCGAAGCCCGCGCCGAGCTCGATCAGGAATCGCGAGATGTGCGTGACGAGGGCATCCTCAAGCTCGCGTTCATTCGCATCGGCGCCAATCGTGAGGAAGTCGAAATGGTACGGATCCTTCAGGCTCTCGCGCGCCAGGTCCGATTTGGGTTCGGGCAGCCGTTCCGCGAAATTGGTGACGGCCTTGCCTTCGCGCTCAAACGAGCGTTGTTCGATGTGCAGCGTGAGTACAGCACGTGACCAACCGTGCTCGACGGCACGTGCCGCGTATGCAAGGCGTGCTTTTGTCGTCTTGAGTTTGGTGAGCAGTACGAGGTTGTGCCCCCAGGGCAATTGTCCAACAGGCTGTTGGACGATTGCAGCCTCGTCCGGCCAGGCCTCCGCGAAGGCTCGCATGTACATCAGATTTGCACGGGAGAACCCCTTCATCTCAGGGAAGGCGGTGCGCAAATCCGCGGAGACGCGCTCCACGATCCCTGTGCCCCACCCCGCTCGCCGCTGCCGCACGAGGATGTCGCGACCAATCCACCAGTAGAGCGCGAGGAGCTCGCGGTTCACTGCCAGAGCCGCACGTTGTTGTGCTGCGTGAATGCGCGCCTTCACGTCGGCGAGCCATGCCGCGTAACCCGAGGGCGTGGGGATGAGAGAGACAGGTGTTTTCCCCGGAGCCTTTTTCGTGGGCTTTGGGGGCGTGCGCAGGAGGCGCCGGGTTTTCGTACGCAAGGTCATGGCAAGAGGTCGCCGTCCGCACGGAGCATTTGAAACGGACGCTTCTCTTTGCTCCGTGAGCGCACGGCTCCATGGATGACGGTACTGCAAGGGCGCTGCCCCGGAAATGGCGGCGTCTGGCTCAGGGCTGACGGCTCACGTCGCAGCGACCGGTGGCCTGCCTCGCGAGGTCTTCCGCCACGGTGCGCAGCAGGCTCCCCAGGACGGGTGTGCCGGAGGATGAGGCCTCACCCTGGGTGAGCCAGCGCGCCATGCGGCCCAGGCTCGCGGCTGTCACGACCTGGAGCCGCACCTCCACCTGCACGACGAAGTGCTCGTCCGCTCCGGGCCTTGTGTCCAGCGTCCAGGCCACCCGCTCCAGCTCCAGCGTGCCCACGCCTCCCGTCAGCTCGCGTCCGTCCAGCCGGTAGCCGTCGCGGGTGAACGCGAGCACCTGGGTCACTCGAGCGCTGTCCAGGTGCGCGTCGAACCAGAAGGAGCGGCGCCGCCAGAACGTCAGCTCCACCTCCAGCTTCCCCGCGAGCCCCAGCCGCACCAGCCGGTCCAGCTCCGGGGAGATGAAGGCGCGGGCCTCCGGCCGGACCATCACGCGCTTGCCAGAGAGCGTCGCGGTGCAGGCGGCGGACGCCTCTTCCGCGTGTGCTCCGGACGCGAGCAGGCCCGCCGCGACGACGAGCGCCGCGCCTTGCCTGCTCTTCGTGGCGTGCCTTCCCATGGCTCAGAAGGTCCGGTTGAACAGCAGGCGCGCCTCGGGCTCGAGCCGGGCTTTCTCGTCGATGCGCCAGGCGGCCTCGAAGCGCAGGGTGTCACCGAGGTGGAGGCTGCCTCCCAGGCTCAACTTCGCGTCCGACCACGCGCTCGCGGCGTGCACCGAACCCAGGTCCGCGAAGACGCCCAGGCAGTCCCAGCGGTACTCGGCGCTCGCGAGCACCGAGCTGTCTCCACCCCGGAACTCCTTGAAGCCGAAGCCTCGCAGCGCGCTCCAGCCTCCCAGCGCCTCCTGCTTCTGGAGCGGCAGGTCGTGGCCCGTCGCGGCCCGCAGGCGCAGGTACAATCGGGTGTCCCACTTCATGGGCAGGTCCAGGGCCACGTCGCCCACCAGCTTCCAGAAGCGCGCATCCGCGCCGTCCGCGCCCGGGCCCTCGCCCACCTCCAGCGTCACGAAGCCGCGCAGCCTGGATTCGCGCCTCCAGCTCTCATGATGCTTGAAGAGGGATGTCTCCGGCGTGCGGAAGAGCGAGCCCACGCGCGTGTCGCGCCCCGCGGTTTCGCTGTACTCCAGCCGCACCACCGCTGAGCGGAAGCGCCCCTCGTTCACCGGCGAGTTCGGGAACGGCGGGTCGTCGCTCCGGAAGAGGCTGAGCGGCGGCGTGAACGACTGGAGCGAGCTCTCCGTGTCACCGCGCACCTCCACGCCCGCGAGCCACGAATCCGCCCAGCGCCAGGTGGCGAAGGCCGTGAAGCCCTGACGGCGGAAGTAGTCCCGGTCCGGCCGGTTGATGAGGAACGAATAGAAGTACGAGTCGAAGTCCCCCAGCCGCCAGCGGTCCAGCGTGTCGATGAAGTCGTGCACCTGCGCGCCGAGCTCCTCGAGGCCCAGCGCGGGCAGCTGCACCTTCGCGCCGCCCAGCAGGTTGACGTGGCGCTGCTGGCGCGTGCCCTCCGGATCGTCCGGGATGCGCTGCCCGCCCAGCCGCAGGGGGATGAAGAAGGCCCCCTCCAGCGTCGTGTGCACGCGGTCCCGGGAGTCGAAGATGCGCAGGCTCGCCTTGAGCCCTGGAGCGAAGCCTGTCACCTGCGTGTGCACGGGCAGCAGGTCCACGTCCAGGTCCGGAGGACGCGGGCGCACGTGCACGAGCAGCCGCTTGCCCTCCAGCGTGAGGCCGTCGCTCCCGGCGTCGCGCCCTCCGCCGAACATCCGGTCCCAGCCCAGCTCGAACTCCACGCGCTCGCGGCGCCGCGACTTGCGACGGGTCTCCTCCTGCGTGCGGTAGTGCCGCGTGCCGTCGGACTCGCGCTCCTCGACGATGCGCACGCTCGTGCGTTCGTCCTGGAGATCCTCGCTGTCCACCGCGCGCAGGAAGGGCAGCCGCGACTCCATGCGCTCCATGGCGCGGCGGGCATCACTGCGGAGGAAGACGTCACCGGGCTCCAGGCCCAGGGCTTCCCGCACGCGCGTGGCCATCGCGTCGTCCACGCCGCGCACCTCCACGGACTCCAGCTGGCCTTCGTCCACCGTCACGACCAGCCGGCCCTCGGGAGACAGCGTCGCGGACACCGTCGCGAGCAGGTAGCCGTCGTCCTCGCGGAGGGTTTTGAGGACGCGGTCGAGCGCGGCGTCCAGGCCTCCCAGCATGATGCCGGGGCGGAACGCTCCCTCCTCCTGTCGCGCCAGCCACGAAAGGGGCGGGCGCGGCGCGGGGCAGGGGCTGACGACCCGCAGGGTCCCGTGGCGTCTGTGGACGCGCAGCGTGGTGACCTCGTCCTCCTCATCGTCCGCGTCGGAGGTCGGGGAGGACCGTTCGAACAGCGCTCCCCAGAGCTCGTCGGGCCGGAGGTCCTGAAGGCCTTCGAACTCCACCGACGTGAGCGTGGGGTTCTCCTGCAAGGTCACTTCGAGCAGGGCCGGACCCTGCTCACTGACGCGAACGCGGGGCTCCACGCGAGCGAAGAGGCCGGTGCGTGCCAGGCGATGCAGCAGGGACTGCACCTGGGGCGCGGTCAGGGGGCGCGAGTCCTCCGGGGGAGGCGCACCCACGAGCTTGCGAACCTGGGGATCCGTGAGGCGCTGGAGCCCGCGAAACTCCAGGCCCGTGGGCGTGAGCCCCCGGCCATCGACCTCGACCTGGAGGGCCCCGAGCACCGTGGCGTCCGGGAGGTCGCCATCCTCCTCGCTGAAGCCCTCCGGGCACGTCGGGTAGCTCCAGCCCTCCGAGGCGGCTTCGCCTTCCGGGGGGGCGGTGGACGGGGAGATGGCCACGGACGCGTCGGGGGGACCGGCATCCGGTGAGGGTTGGCCCAGGGCCGTGAGCGAGACGAAGCAGAGCGCCAATGCGAGACGGTTCATGGAAGGCGGCAGGAGCATGCTCCGTTCCAGGCGGGGCCTTACGGCAAGTGCCCGGAACGACGGAGGGCGAGCAGACGGGCGGATGTCATGGACACATCCGGATGTATCGGGTGGTTGTGGCCGTGACATCGCGGGTCACGAGGTGACGGGCAGGCCCAGGGCCTTGATGCGCCGGTAGAGGTTGCCGCGGTCCACCTGGAGGATGCGCGCGGCCCCGGCGATGCTTTCGCCCTCGCGGAGCGCGGCGCGGATGAGGTCCCGCTCGAAGTCCTCCACGTGCTCGCGGTAGCTCTTGTCTCCCAGCGTCCTGCGCGGCGTGGGCGCGGCGCCTGTTGGAGCCGACACCGCGTCCGGCCCCAGCTCCAGCGGACCGTCGCCCCGGAGCAGGTTCAGGCGTTCGATGACGTTGCGCAGCTCGCGCACGTTGCCGGGCCACGCGTACGCACGCAGCGCGGCCTCCGCTCCCGGCGCGAGCACGAGCGGCGTCTTGGGACCCGCGAGCTCCGCCGCGAAGACGCGCGCGAGGGGCAGCAGGTCCTCGGGGCGCTCGCGCAGCGGCGGCAGGTGCAGCGGCAGCACGTTGAGCCGGAAGAAGAGGTCCTGCCGGAAGCGGCCCTCCTTCACCGCACGGCCCAGGTCCTGGTGCGTGGCCGCGAGGATGCGCACGTCCACCGGCACCGGCAGCGTGCCGCCCAGCCGTTCCACCTGACGTGTCTCCAGGACTCGCAGCAGCTTGGCCTGGAGCTCCAGCGGCATGTCCCCCAGTTCGTCCAGGAACAGCGTGCCGCCCTGCGCCTGTTCGAAGCGGCCCGCGCGCCGCGCCACCGCGCCGGAGAAGGCGCCCCGTTCGTGGCCGAAGAGTTCGCTCTCCAGCAGCGTGGAGGGAATGGCCGCGCAGTTGACCGCCACCAGCCGGCCCTTGCGCCCGGAGGCCTTGTGCAGCGCCTGCGCCACGCGCTCCTTGCCGGTGCCCGTCTCGCCGGTGATCAGCACCGCCGTGTCGCTGGGCCCCACCCGCGCGATGAGCTGGCGCAGGGACTCCATGGCAGGGCTCTCGCCCACCAGGTTCCCCGGCTGGGCCAGCGCGTCCAGCAGGCGCTCGCGCTCCTCGCGCAGCGCGCCCAGGGCCAGCGCGTTGTGCAGCGCCGTGAGGAGCCGCTCGGGGGACGGAGGCTTCTCCACGAAGTCCGTGGCCCCCAGCTTCAGGGCCTGCACGGCTTCGGATGGCGAGGCCTCTCCGGACAGGACCACCACGGGGACGGGCAGTGGCTTGGGCAGACGCGCCAGCAGCTCCAGCCCTGTCTCGCCCGGCATGCGCAGGTCCAGCAGCATCAGCGCGGGGGGCGCGTCTGGCGCTTCGAGCAGACGCGAGGCCTCCGCCGTGGAGCGCGCCTCCACGGGGGTGAAGCCTCCGTCCTGGAGCAATCCACGCACGGCCCGCAGGACGCCGGGGTCGTCGTCGACGATGAGGATGCGGGCTCCGGTCTTCATGCGGTCACCTGGGAGGCGTCGGAAGGCAGCACCACCTGGGCCCGGGTTCCCCCCTGGGGGCCCGGCTCCAATCTCAAGGTGCCGCCGTGCTCGTGGGCGATCTTCTGCGCGATGGGCAGGCCCAGCCCGCTGCCGCCGGGCTTGGTGCTGAACAGGCCTCGGGTGAGGACAGGGCCCTCCAACACGCTCGGGACGCCGCTGCCTCCGTCGCTCACGGTGACGTGCACGCGGCCGTCCGCTGCTTCGTGTAACGCGACGTGGACGGGTGGGGCGTCCGGTGGAGAGGCCTCGGTGGCGTTCTTCACCAGGTTGCCGAAGAGGCGGCGCAGGCCATCCGGGTCCGCGCGCAGCGACACTTCTTCGCCGGGGGCCAGCACCACGGGGACCGGCGAAGTGCCCGAGTACAGCGCGCACACCTCCGCGAGCAGCGGACGCAGCGCGACATCCTGGAAGCGGGGGGCGGGCAGGCGCGCGAAGGTGGAGAAGCTCTGGGTCATGCGCATGAGCAGGTCCACCTCCTCCTGGAGGAGCGCCACCGCTTCGGCGAGGCGCGTCGGGTCTGGCAGGGTGCCGGCATCCCGAGGGGACAGACGCGCGAGCGACAGCCTCATTGCGGTCAGGGGGTTCTTCAGCTCGTGGGCAAGCGCCCGTGCCACGTCCTGCCACGCGGCGATCTGCTCGGCGGCCTTGAGGTGTTCGCGCTGGTCCAGCAGCTCCTGGCCCATGCGGTTGAACTGGCCCAGGAGGAACTGGAGCTCGTCGCGAGCGGGCTCGGGGACGGGGAGGCGGACGGACAGGTCGCCGCGCGAGTAGGCCCGCATGCCTTCCAGGAGCGTGGCCATGGGGCGCGTGAGGACCCGGCCCAGGAGCACGGCGGACACGGCCAGCACGACCGCGGCGATGACGCCCACCCCGGCGATGAACACGGGCACGCGGCGCACCAGGGCCCGCCGCGCCAGCTCCGCCTGCGCCAGGTTCAACCGGGCCTCGTCGAGCGCATCCGGCGGCAGTCCCCGGCGGCTCAGCTCATCGGAGACGTTGTCGAGCACGGCCTCCACGGGCGCGATGGAGATGGAGAGCACGCGCTCCAGCACGCCCTGGGCGAGGGCGCCCAGCAACGCCAGTGGGATGAGGCCCGCGAGCAGCATCACGGCCAGCAGTCGCCGGCGGAAGCGGAGCGGAGGCGGAGGTGAAGCACGGCGCATGGTGGGGCGTTCATATCGCGGTGTGCATCATTCGCGCTGACGGAGACTCCTGGAGGGATGCCACGGTCCATGCAGGACCGGATGTCGGAGCTCTCCATGCGCCAGAAGCCGCTCGCGTTGGCTGTCGTCTTCCTGATGGGCCTGCTGGTGGCCCGTCCCGTCCAGGCCCGGGACTCGCTCCGTGAGCGCATCGACGCGTTCGTGCGCGCGGAGCAGAAGCGGCTGGGCGTGCCGGGGCTCGCCGTGGGGGTGGTGAGCCACGGCCGGGTGGTGCTGGCGAAGGGGTATGGCTTCGCGAACCTGGAGCACCAGGTCCCGGTGGGGACGGACACGCTCTTCCAGTCGGGTTCCGTGGGGAAGATGTTCACCGCGGCCGCGCTGATGCTCCAGGTGGAGGCGGGGCGCGTGTCGTTGTCCGACAGCGTGATGAAGTACTTCCCGGATGCGCCTGGGACATGGAAGCCCATCACGGTGCGCCACCTGCTGACGCACACGTCTGGCATCAAGGACCTGGAAGGGCTGCTCGACGAGCGAAAGGACTACACGGAGCAGGAGTTCGCGGAGTTCATCTACACGCTGCCGCTGGAGTTCCCGGTGGGGCTGCGGTGGAGCTACAGCAACTCCGGCTACGTGCTGCTGGGCATCCTGGTGAACCGCGTCGCGGGCATGACGTATCAGGAGGTCCTGGGGCGCCAGGTCTTCAAGCCCGCGGGCATGAAGACGGCGCGCGGCATCAGCGAGGCGGACGTCATCCCGAACCGCGCGGCGGGCTACCAGCTGGTGGGCGGCGTGGTGAAGAACCAGCAGTGGGTGTCGCAGTCGTTGAACACGACGGGGGACGGCGCGCTCTACTTCTCGCTGAAGGACATGCTGGCCTGGGAGGAGGCGGTGGCGAAGCGGGCCCTGCTGACGCAGGACAGCTGGCGGGAGATGCTGTCACCGGCGAAGCTGAACAGCGGCGTCACCTGGCCGTATGGCTTCGGGTGGGAGGTGCTGGAGCGCAACGGCCAGCCGCTGCACCAGCACACGGGGGCGTGGCAGGGCTTCCGCACGGCCTACTCACGCTTCCTGGGGGACGGGTTGTCCATCGTGGTGCTGGCGAACATGGACAGGTCGAACCCGATGGCGTTCGTGGAGGGCATCGCGGCCATCGTGAACCCAGCGCTCGCGGTGTCACCGCTCAAGCCCATTCCGGACACGGAGCCGGAGGTGACGGCGCGGCTCACGGAGCTGTTGGAGAAGACGCGGCAGGGAGCCTGGGAGCCGTCGATGTTCGCCTACGTGCCGGCCAGGTACTTCGAGGAGGCGGGTCCGCACTTCAAGTCCGTGTTGCAGGGGCTGGGACCGGCGGGCCCGCTGGTGCTGGCGAAGCGCGAGACGAAAGGCGACGACCGCCTCTACACGTACCTGGTGCAGTTCGGCGCCAAGACGTGGCGGTACCGCGTGGGGCTGACCACGGACAACCGGGTGACCCTGCTCACCCTCCAGGCGAACTGAAGCAGTGGGATAGGCTCGGCGGGACAGCGCGTCTCGCCGAGCCTAGGGGTAGTAGGGATAGCGCTCGATTCGCCCATCGGGCGAAATGGCATACAGCTCGAACCAGTCCATTTCGAGCCCGGTAATACCGGGGCCGAATCCAGGGCATCTGTCCACGCGGCGATTGACGCGAGCGAAGAACCAGCCCGCTTCCTGCCCGATGACGACTTCCAGGGCCTGGGCGGAAAAGGCGCACTGGCCCGTGAACTCTTTTGGAAATCGCTTCAGCGCTTCTTCCAGGGCTGCATGCGCGGCCTGGATGGCGGGCCCTTCCAATGTCGCAAGCGGTTGCAGGTCATCCGCAGGCCAGGGAATGACGGCTGGCCCGACCGGCTTCGCAGGCTGCGCCCCAGAGCACGCGGTGCCAAGTCCGAGCAAGAAGGTGGCGAGGACGCCGTATGGGCGGTGTCCGCCGGGCCGTGTCACGACTTCTTTTCCCGCGTGCGCCTGGGCGCGGCTGGCTTCTTGAGCTGTTTGGCGACCTTCTCGAACTCGGCGTCGATGGGGCGCGGTTGGGCGTCGAGAATCGAGTGATATCGGGCGTATTCCTGTTCGGCCTTCGCCTTCGCGGCCTCCGCAGACACGCTGCCGGCATGTGTCAGGAGCTGGCGCCCGGAAGCCTTCAGGAACTCATCGAGCTTCGTGATCCAATCCCGCATGGTCATCTGCTTGCGCTCAAGGGCCTGCAGCTCGGCGAACTCAATGTAGAGGCTCACGATGCGAAGCAGGACAGCGAGTTCGCTCTCCGTGAGGTAGTTCTTCGCGACGCTGGCCTCCTCCCTGCGAACGATGCCGCCAGATCGTATGCTTCGCATCCCCATGAATGGCTGGGTTGCATCCGCACGCGCATGGACGATCTCCGCCGCGGTGTGGCCGTGCGCTGCCCAATGCATCTTGTTCTGCACCGTGGCGAAAAAGCGCTGTGAGGTCTCGACCTTCGGGTCGTAGTCGACGCTGGTTGCGTAGATGTCGAGGACCTTCTGGTAGAACCGCCGCTCGGATGCGCGAATCTCCCGGATGCGTTCGAGGAGTTCGTCGAAATAGTCGCGCTGGCCTGGGCCGGGAGGGTTCTTCAACCGCTCGTCGTCCAGGGTGAAACCCTTCACCAGGTACTCGCCCAGGCGCTCCTTTGCCCACTGCCTGAACTGTGTGCCACGGTGGCTCCGCACGCGGAAACCAACGGCGAGGACGGCATCCAGGTTGTAGTGCCGCAGGGTGCGTGTGACCTGCCGACTCCCTTCCTGGCGAACTTGTAAATACGGCTTACAAGTTGCCGTCTCGTCGAGTTCCCCCTCCGCGAAGATGTCCTTCAGGTGCAGGGTGATGTTCTGGGGAGTCGTCTGGAACAGCTCCGCCATCTGCGCCTGGGTCAGCCAGAGGGTCTCGCCCTCAAAGCGGCACTGGATGCGCGCTCGCCCGTCCTCGGTCTGATAGAGGATGAGCTCGGAACTGCCGCTGGCGTCGTCGGTCATCGGGCGCCAGCGTACTCAGAACTGCAGGTACACGTACGGCCGGGTCTCCAGGGTGGACAGCTGGCGGATGCCCAGGCCCAGGAGCACCAGCACCACGGCTCTCGCGGGCGCGGGCATCTTGAGGAACACGAGCGCCGCTGTGTCGTAGAGCTTCATCGGCAGCGTGTGCGCGAGGACCGCGATGGCCAGCATGCTCCACACCAGCGGGCCCACGTTCGCCAGGCCTGGGATTCCCGCCAGCATCCGTGCGTAGAACTCACCCGCGTGCGCCATGTCCGGCGCCCGGAACACCACGCGCGTCAACACCACCAGCGTGAACGTGGCCAACATCCCAATGGCCACGCGCCCCGGGCCCGGCTCCTGCTGCTTGCCCTTGAACCACCACCAGCACCGCACCCCGCACAACGCCACGCCGTGCACCGCGCCCCAGACCGCGAAGCGCCAGTCCGCCCCGTGCCACAGGCCTCCCAGCACCATCACCATCATCAGGTTGAAGCACACCCGCGGCTTCGACCGCCGGTTGCCGCCCAGCGGGATGTACAGGTAGTCCCGCAGCCATGACGACAGGCTCATGTGCCAGCGGTTCCAGAACTCGAACAGGTTCTTCGCCAGGTACGGCCGCGCGAAGTTCTCCGGGAACTTGAACCCGAACAGCGACGCCACCCCGATCGCGATGTCCGAGTACCCCGAGAAGTCGTAGTACAGCTCCAGCGTGTACGCGACCGCCGCCACCGCGCACTCCGCCGACGAGTACGCGTGCGGACTGCCGAACACCGGATCCACGATGCCGCTGCCCAGCACGTCCGCGATGACCAGCTTCTTCACCAGCCCTACGGCAATGCGGAACAACGCCTTGTTCCCATCGTCCGACGACAGCGTGGGCACTTCCCGGAAGTGCGCCATCAGCTCCGACGCGCGGACAATCGGCCCGCTCAACACGCGCGGGAAGAACAGCATGTAGAGCAGGTGCTCCGCGAACGAGTGCTCGGAGCTCGCCTTCCCCCGGTACACGTCCACCGTGTAGCTGATGGACTGGAACACGAAGAACGACAGGCCCACCGGCAACAACAGATGGAACGGCTCCGGCCGCACCTCCACGCCCCAGGGCCCCAAGAGCGACGACACCGTCCTGCGCAACAGCTCCAGGTACTTGAAGCCCGCCAGCAGCCCCAGGTTGGAGACGATGGACAGCACCACCAACGCCTTGCGCAGCCCCGGCCGCTCCGTGGCCCCCATCCCCTTCACCAGCAGGTGATCCACCGTCACCCCGGCCAGGAAGATGAACAGCGGCACCAGCTTCACGATCAGCTCGCCGGGCGGCATCCCGCCCACGAACGCGTTCAGGGGCACCCCGAGGAACGACACGTAGACCAGCAGGCTGGCCGCCAGCAGCAACAGCATCCGCGGCCAGTAATACCGGTGCACCGCCCAGTAGAGCGCGAACACCGCGATGACGAAGATGACGTAATGGAGGCTGTGGGACAGCACGGCTCAGGGCGCTCCCGCGGCGGAGGCCGTCGGCTCGCCGCCCTTCTTCGTGGACTCGTACGCCGCCATCAGGTCCTTCACGAACGCGTTCGCCAGCACCGCGTAGCCCTGCGGCGTCAGGTGCACGCCGTCCGCGTGGCCCAGCGGCTCCGGCTGGCGCTGCCAGCGCTGCATGGAGCGCTCACCGCCCATGGCCGCGCGCGCGGACCAGTACGCGCAGCCCGCGTCCTTCGCCACCTGCGGCAGCGTGTTCAACACCTTCGCCAGCGACGGCGCCTCGTCCCACCGGCCGTTCGCGTCCCGCTGGAGCCGGTCCGTGGGCCCGATGACCAGGCACTCCGCGTTCGTCGCCTTGCGCATGCGTGAAATCAACGCCGCGTAGTCCTGGCGCAGCCCGTCCGCGTCCAGCCCCGGCAGCTCCGCCTCGTTGGTGCCGTACCAGAACACCAGCAGGTCCGGACGGCGCGCGGTCAGCTGCGCGTCCATCGCCGGCGCATCCATGTCCCGCGCCGTGAAGGCCGTGGCCCCGGGCAACCCCAGCGCGTCGTACACGAGCCCCGGCACGTCGTACTCCAACGACGCGCCCAGCACCGTCGCGCTCCCGCCACCCTCCGGCACCTTCACCTGGACCGAGTGCGCCACGCCCGTCACCGGGAACGAACGGATGCGCACCGTGGGCTGCGTCAGCGGCTCCGGCGGCGGGGCTTCCGGCGGAACCTCCTCGCCGTCCACCGTGATTTCAGGCGCCGCGGCCCCCGGCGCGTCCAGCGCGTACAGGTCCAGCCGGCCCTGGCGGTTCTTGTCCTCCGCGCAGCCTTCGCAGAAGGAGATGCCCAGGCTCGCGCCCGGCGCGCCCACCGCACGGATGCCGGTGAGCCCCCAGGGGGTTCCGGAGACGCCTCCAGGCGTGCTCTTCGCGTCCTCCACCGTCCACGCGCCGTCCAGCGTGCGCGTCACGCGCGCCGCCTCCAGCCGGGACGACGGCTTGCCCGCCGCGATGAAGCCCCGGCCCGCGTCACCGAAGCGCTTCGTCAGCGCGTCGCGGACCTTGTCGGAGAAGTAGTGCGCCGCCGTGTGCGACGCGCCCAGCTGCGCGATGCCCACGCGCAGCTTCGCGCCGGACTCCCGGCGGGCCAGGGACTCGAACGTGCGGCGCAGCGCCGGGGTCGCGTCCCGCAGGCCGGTCCTGTCCGTGCCCGGCACGCGCGGCGGATGCGTGCGCGCGAAGGTCCGCTGCAACGCCAGGTCGAACAGATGGCCCAGCAGGTTGGAGCCGCGCACGCGCGGGTGCACCAGGTCCTCCAGCATCAGGCCGGACTCCAGCCACTTGAGCGCGGAGCCCTCGCCGCCCATCGCCGCCAGCGTGTCGTAGAAGGCGCAGCCTCCCGCGCGCGCCTCCTCGCGGAACACCTCCGCCACCTCCGCCGAGTGCCGGCGGGTGATGACCTCGCCGCTCAGCGTGCGCACGCCCGCGTCGATGGGCGACATCACCAGGCACGCCGCGTCCGGCACCGCCGTGCGCACGCGCGACACCAGCTCCTTCATCTGCGAGCGGACCTCGTCCAGCGTGGTGCGGTCGCGCGAGAGGAAGAACGCCTCGTTGCCGCCCACCATCAACACCACCAGCGACGGCTTGCGGTGCTTGAGCTGCGCGCGGAACGCCTGGGGCTGCGCGCGCAGGTACACCTCCGCCATGCCGCCCAGCAGGCCCACCGTGTCGTAGACGACGCCCGGCGTGCCCGACTCCACGGAGACGCCGTGCAGCTCCGTCTTGCCGCTCGCGGTGAGCGTCAGCGTCTTGGCGCCCTCGGGAAGCTTGAGCCGGGCGAAGGCCGCCTCCGCCTTGGAACCGAACGCGCGCGTCTGGATGCGCTGCGTGTTCTTGCCGTCCACCGCCACCTGCACGGAGCCGTTCGCGGGCTGGGCCAGGAAGAACAGCTCCGCCTCGCGCGCGCCCTCCACGGAGTAGCGCGTGGACTGCGCGGGGCCGCTCGTGGAGAAGGCCACGCCCGTCCAGCCCACGCGGTCCTTGGGCCAGTGCGTGTCCACCAGCCGCTCCATCTTCCAGCCGTCCGTGCTCGCGGTGCCCGCGCGCGTGGCGCGGCCGGCGCTCGCCAGCCGGTGGATGTAGAGGAAGCCCGGACCGCCCGACCCGAAGCGCTCCTGGAGCCGGTCGCGCACCACGTCCGTGACGTAGTCGGAGGCGATCAGCGAATCACCCAGGTGCACCACCCGCACCGGCGTGCGCCGCGTGTCCGCGCGCAAATCTCCCAGCGCCTTCATGAACGGCGCCAGGCCGTCCTCTTCACACGTCCCGTCCGCGCGCGCCTTCCGGCAGTTGAGCTCGATGTCCACGTGCTTCGCGCCCATCCGCTCGCGCAGCGCTTCCAACTCCCGCGCCGTCGCCAGCGTGGGGGCGCTCAGCTCCTCCAGCCCGATGCCGGGCACGGCCGGGGCTTCCCCCACCCGCGGGCCCGCCTGCGGATCCGTGTCGTTGGCGGCGGTGTCCGCGACCGCGGCGGGCGGGGCGTCCGGGACCATCGTGTCCGAGGGCGGGCGCGGGGCCTTCACGCCGCGCAGGGACGCGGGCAGTACGATTGCCGCCAGCTTGGGCCCGAGCGGACCTTCCTGACGAAGGCTGGGGAGGGGGCGGTACTTCTCCGGCAATGGCGCCAGGGACAACCCCACCGCCAGCAGCACGGTGAAGGCCAGCGTCCATCCGGTGGATGTGGGCTTGAGGCTCAACGCCGGGGCATGAGACTGGCTTTTCGGGGGCGGGTCAAAACTCTGCCCACATTGTCGCGCCCCATCCCTCGGGGGGCAGGCGGCCGGGCCCCCTTCACATCGTCGGGCCGGATGGGAGACGCTGAAGCATGGGACAGAACTCAGACTCCTCGAAGACGCCGAACGTGGTGCTGACGAACCCGAAGGGGTTGTTCGACCCGGCGCCCTATGGCTTCTCACACGTGGCGCAGGTCGCGCCCGGCAGCCGGCTGGTCTTCCTGGCGGGGCAGGGGGGAGAGCGTGAGACGGGCGCGCTCGAGCCCGACTTCCGCCTTCAGGTGAGGCAGGCGTTCATGAACGTCCGGACGGCCCTCGAGTCCGTGGGAGCGGGCGTGGGTGACGTCGCCAAGCTCACGATGCTCGTGGTGGACCACACGGAGGAGAAGCTGCGCATCATCGGCCCTGAGCTGGACGCGGCCTGGAGCGGCGGCATGAAGCCCACCTGCACGCTGATTCCCGTCCCCCGGCTGGCACTGGACGGGATGCTCTTCGAGGTGGAGGCCATCGCGGTCCTGCCAGCCTGAGCGGCGAGCAGCCCCCTTCCTCTGCTGGCGCGACGCGCTATGGTGCGCCGCCGTGCGCGCCAGGCCATGGGCCGGCGTGCCCCTAGGAGCTCGCACCCGTATATGGCCCTCTACCCCGTCATCATGGCCGGAGGCTCCGGCACCCGCTTCTGGCCGCTGTCCCGCCAGGCCCGTCCGAAGCAGTTCCTCCCGCTGGCCTCCAAGCAGCCGCTGCTCACCGACACCGCCCAGCGCCTCAAGGGACTGGCCCCGGTGAAGAACACCTTCATCGTGTGCGGTCCCGTGCACGCGAAGACGGCCGCGAAGCTGGTGAAGGGGCTGCCCAAGGGCAACCTCCTGGTGGAGCCCGTGGCGCGCAACACCGCGCCCGCCATCGCGCTCGCCGCGCTCCAGGTGGCCGCGCGCGACCCCAAGGGCGTGCTCGCGGTGCTGCCGTCGGATCACCACGTGGGTGACGTGAAGGGCTTCCAGCGCACGCTCGCGGAGGCGGCGCGCATCGCGGAGGGCGGCCACATCGTCACGCTGGGCATCAAGCCCGCGCGCCCGGAGACGGGCTACGGCTACATCCAGGTCGGTGCCGCGCTGGACGGCGGCGGCCGCCGCGTGAAGGCGTTCAAGGAGAAGCCCGACCTCAAGACGGCGCAGGAGTACGTGGCCGGCGGCGACTACCTGTGGAACGGCGGCATCTTCGTCTTCCGCGCGGACGTGATGCTGGAGGCCTTCCAGAAGCACATGCCGGAGATGCAGAAGGGCCTGGACGCGCTCCAGAAGGCCGCGGGCAAGCGCACCTTCCCGGCCGTGCTCAAGCGCGTGTTCCCCAAGCTGCCCTCCATCTCCATCGACTACGGCGTGATGGAGAAGGCGGAGAACATCGCGGTGCTTGACGGCGACTTCGGCTGGTCCGACGTGGGCTCCTTCGCCGCCATCCCGGAAGTGCGCCCCGCGGACGCGCAGGGCAACGTCGTCTCCGGCGACGCGGTGCTGGTGGACTGCACCCACTGCGTGGTGCTGTCCGACAAGCGCACGCTGTCCGTCGTGGGCATGCACGACGTGGTGGTGGTGGACTCCGGTGACGCCGTGCTCGTGGTCCCCAAGGACAAGAGCCAGGACGTCCGGAAGGTCGTCGAGGCCCTCAAGGCCAGGAAGCGCACCAGGCTGCTGTAGGCCTGGAGGCGACTTCGCCTCCTGTTTCACCCCACACATTTCTTCCCGGGGCTCCCTGTCGTTTCTACAGGGGGCCCTGGTTCGTTTTGCGGGGTTTGCTGGCACTCGCGGGTGTTGGAGTGTCGCGGTCCGGACGAAAGCGGGCCCCGGGCACGAGGCGCGCGGGTTGCAAGTCCATCCCGGGTCCGCCCCATTTCCGGGGCGACAGGCGGGGATGGCGATGGGCTGCAAGCGCTGCGTGGGCGAACACCGGGAGGGGGAGGCGTGCTCCGTCGCTGCCCGGCCTCCGGTGCCGGGGGATTCGCTGGAGGGTCAGCGGCACGGGCCGCTGCTCCTGAAGCGCCGGCTGGAGGTGGGGGCGGTGGCGTCGGTGTACCTGGCGGAGTACGTGCCCACCGGGCACCGCTTCTCCGTGAAGGTGCTGCACGCGCACCTGGCGGCCCGTCCCGCCGTGCGCGCTCGTTTCATCGCGGAGGCGCTGGCGCAGCGCAACGTCGTGCACCGCCACGTGGCGCGCGTGCTGGACGTGCGCCCCGGTCCGCAAGGGCTGCCCTGCGTGCTGCAGGAGGCGCCGGAGGGCGAGTCGCTGAGCGCGCTGCCCCTGCCGCTGTCGCCGGTCGAGGTGGGCGAGGTGTTGGATCAGGCGCTCGCGGGGCTGGAGGCGGCGCACGCGCGGGGGCTGGTGCACGGGGACCTCACGCTGGATTCGATGTTCGTCACGCGCGACGCGAAGGGCGAGCGGCGCGTGCGGGTGCGCGACTTCGGCGCGGGCGCGGTGCGGGAGGCGGCGCTGTCGCAGGAGGAGCGCGCGCAGGGCGTGACGGTGGGCTCGCCCACGTTCATGGCGCCCGAGCAGTGCGTGGGGATGAACCGGAGCCCTCGCGCGGATGTGCATGCGATGGGCGTGGCGGGCTACCTGCTGGTGACGGGCCGGCTGCCGTTCGGGCTGGGGCGCTCCGCGGATGTGACGCTGTTCCCGCCGCACGCCATCAACGCGAGCGTGCCGCCCGCGCTGTCCACCGTGCTGATGCGCGCGCTGGCCGCGAAGCCGGAGGAGCGGTTCGACAGCGCGTGGGCCTTCCGCGTCGCGCTCGCGGAGGCGCTGGGCCTGAAGGCGCCGGTGCGCAACGCGTCCGCGGATGCTCCCGAGGATGTGGCCGACGTGGAGGTGGTCGCCACGGCGGAAGGGACTGCCGAGCAGCACGACGCGGCGGACGACTTCGACATCGTGGAGGACGTGCCCGAGTGGGGCATGGCCGCCACGTCCGTGGAGGATGCGGCGCTGCGCGCGGCGGATGGCGCGCCGTCCAACGCCCGCTCCGGTGAGGGGGCCATGCGCTCGGAGGTGGCCGCGTTCTGGACTTCCGCCGTGGCGCTGCTGGGGGACGCCGAGCCGGAGCCGCAGGCCGTGTCCCTCGCGCCGGCCAAGACGATGAAGCTCGGCATCGTCGAGCCGAACTCCCTCCAGGCTGGCGCGCCCATCCTGCTGGTGGATCCGGCCTCGCCCCTGGACGTCACGGCGCAGGCCGCGGTGAACCCCACGTCCACGCTGGGCGCCGCGGCCATCCCGTTCATGACCCTGGCGCCCTCGCTGGAGCCCGTGTCCATTCCGTCGCCTCCGCCCATTCCGCTGGTGGACGTCGTCCATGAGGCCGCGCCCATTCCGCTGGTGAACCCCGTGCCGCCGCTGGAGGCCTCCGCGCCCCGCACGGACGCGCCCACGGACCTGCGCGTGCGCCTGGGCCTCACGCCGGGCGAGGTCCTCCAGCCCGTCTCCGTGAGCGACGTCGCCCCCGAGGGCCTCTTCGCCGAGTGCCAGGGCTCACTGCCTCCGCTCGCCGCGCGGCTGACGGTGGAGGTGTCCTTCCGGGGCGAGACGGCGCTGGGCGCCTGCGACGTCGTTCGCCACGTCACCTTCGACGAGGCGCGCACCTGGAACGTGCCCGCGGGCGTCTTCGTCCACTTCTCCGACGAGTTCCCCGCGCTGGGCCGGCTGCTCTCCCGCGCCCTCATGGAGGACGCGGAGCCCGCGCCCGACGCGGAGCTTGCCCGCATGCTGTCCCGCGCGGAGGCCGTCGCCCGGGACCCCTACACGCTGCTGGGCGCGAAGCACGACGCCGACTTCGGCGACATCCACCGCCGCGCCCAGGCCGCCCTGCGCCGCCTGGTCGCGTTCCAGCACCGCCCGCTGCCCACCGGCCAGCGCCAGTCCCTGGACGCCCTGCGCGTGCGCGTGCTGGCCGCGCAGCGGATGCTCGGCGATCCGCTCTCCCGCGTGGGCTACGACGCCACCCGGGGCAACCTGGGCGGATTGGCCCGCTGCGTGGCCGCGGGCGTCCCGGAGCCCACCATGGAGGCCCTGCGCAGCGCCTTCCTGGCCGCCCGGCCGGAGGTGGAGAAGAAGGCCCGCGCCCTCTTCACCCAGGGGCATGCGTTGGAGGTCCAACGGGCCGTCCCGGCAGCGCTGGAGCGCTACGCGGAGGCCCTCAAGCTGGACCCGCTGAACACGTCCTGGCTGAAGCACTACCAATCACTGCTGCGGCGGGTGCCCGTGGGCGCCGGGGCCGGCGCGGGGGCCCAGGCCCCTGGGGCCATGGCCTGATGGGGGCCATCAGCCCCCGCCGGGGGTAGGTTCCGCCCTCCCTGGAGGGGCGGGCGTTCAACAGTCAGCCGGGCTCGTTCGGGCGTGTGCAGCCCCCGGGCCCGCTCGTGTAGTGTCCGACGCCTTCCGTTACGCCCTCCCGGTTCCTGTCGAGGGTGGGGACACTGCCATGAACGCGCACATCTTCCGCGAGTACGACATCCGAGGTCTGGTGGACAAGGACCTCACCATCGAGGTGGTGGAGCTCCTGGGCCTGGGCCTGGGCACCATGATCCGCCGCAAGGGCGGCACCTCCATCGTGGTGGGCCGCGACTGCCGCGAGTCCTCCACGCGCTTCCGCGACGCGCTCGCGAAGGGCCTCACCGCCACCGGCCTGGACGTCTACGACGTGGGCGTGGTGCCGACGCCGCTGACCTACTTCGCGGCGAACACGCTGCCCGTGGACGGCCTGGCGATGATCACCGGCAGCCACAACCCGAAGGAGTTCAACGGCTTCAAGATTGGCGCCGGCAAGACGACCTTCCACGGCCCCGAAATCAAGGAGCTGCGCCGCCTCATCGAGGCGAAGGACTTCGCGACCTCCGACAAGCCCGGCAAGGTCACGCCCTACGACATCATCACGCCCTACAACCACTTCATCCGCCAGACGGTGAAGGTGGGCCGCAAGGGGATGAAGATCGTCATCGACGCGGGCAACGGCACGGGCGGCGCCATCGCGGTGCCCCTGTTCGAGAGCATGGGCTTCGACGTGGTGCCCCTGTTCTGCGAGATGGACGCGGACTTCCCCAACCACCACCCGGACCCCACGGTGGTGGAGAACCTCCAGGACCTCATCAAGAAGGTGAAGGAGGTCAAGGCGGAGGTGGGCATCGCCTACGACGGCGACAGCGACCGCATCGGCGTCATCGACGACCAGGGCAACGTGCTCTGGGGGGATCAGCTGATGGTGCTCTTCAGCCGCTACGTGCTGAAGGAGGCCCCGGGCGCGGCCATCATCGGCGAGGTGAAGTGCAGCTACACGATGTACGACGACATCGCGAAGCACGGCGGCAAGCCCATCATGTGGAAGGCGGGCCACTCCCTCATCAAGTCGAAGATGAAGGAGGAGCACGCGGAGCTGGCCGGCGAGATGAGCGGCCACATCTTCTTCAAGCACCGCTACTTCGGCTTCGACGACGCGGTGTACGCGTCCGCGCGCCTGCTGGAGATTCTCACGCAGGAGAAGCAGTCCATGTCGCAGCTGCTCTCCGACGTGCCGAAGACCTTCGCCAGCCCCGAGCTGCGCTTCGACACGACCGAGGAGAAGAAGTTCGCCATGGTGAAGCGCGCCACGGAGATTTTGCGCGACGCGGGCCACAAGGTGGTGGACGTGGACGGCGTGCGCGTGACGTTCCCGGACGGCTGGGGGCTCATCCGCGCGTCGAACACGCAGCCCATCCTGGTGCTGCGCTACGAGGCCAGCACGGAGGCCCGCGTGAAGGAGATCCAGGCGCTCATCGAGAAGACGGTCGCCCAGGCGCAGAAGGAAGTCGGCGCCTGAGCCGCTGACGCTCCACGCGAAGCACACGCACGCACGTAAGGGAGGGAGCTGGACATGCCGACGCTGGGAATCGACCTGGGCGGGACGTTCGCCCGGGCCGCGGTGGTGGACGGGAAGGGTGAAATCCTCGCGAGCGCCAAGGTCGCGGTGCAGGACCGCAGGCCGCAGGGCGTGGTGGAGACCATCGCCCAGGCGGCGGAAGAGGCGGTGAAGTCGTCCGGCGTGAAGGTGGACGGCTGCGGCGTGGGCGCGGCGGGGCAGATCCACAAGGACACGGGCGTCATCTCCGTGGCGCCCAACCTGGGCTGGCGCGACGTGCCCCTGGCGGCGATGTTGACGAAGCGGCTGGGCTTCGACGTGAAGGTGGTGAACGACCTGTCCGCGGCGGCGTGGGGCGAGCTGCACGCGGGCGCGGGTCGCGGTGCCCAGGACATCCTGGTGGTGTTCGTGGGCTCCGGCGTGGGCAGCGCCATCATCGCGGGCGGGCGGCTGGTGCAGGGCGGCGGCGGCGTGGCGGGCGAGCTGGGCCACATCAAGGTGGTGCCCGGCGGCCGGCTGTGCGGCTGCGGTGAGCACGGCTGCCTGGAGGCGTACGCGGGCGGCCACAACCTCATCGCGCAGACGAAGGAGCTGCTGGCGTCCGGCGGCTCGCGCGTGCTGGAGCAGCTGACCCAGGACGACCCGTACTCCATCACCCCGGTGACGCTGGAGACGGCGGCGGAGGCGGGGGACGCGAAGGCCAAGGAGATCCACGACCGCGCGGCGCAATTCCTGGCGGTCGCGGTGGCCAACTACGTGACGGTGCTCAACCCGTCGCGCCTGGTGCTGGGCGGCGGCGTGCTGACGCACTGCCCGGGCATCAAGCGGCTGGTGCTGGACGGGGTGCAGCAGTGGGCGTCCCGCGTGTCGCGCGAAGGCCTGCTCATCGCCGACGCGGAGCTGGGCGACGACAGCGGCATCATCGGCGCGGCGCTGCTGGTGAAGTGAAGCACCTGGCGCGGGCGGAGCCTGCTCTCCCGCGCCATGCAGTGCTCGCGGCGCGAAGGCCGCTGCCATGCGATGCGGCTCGCGCAACGCATGGCTGTTCCGCGGTGGGAAGGACGCCGGAGCGCTACGGCTGCTTCGGCGCTGGCGCCGCGCTCGCGAAGACGAGCTTCGCGATGCGCCCCTCCTCACCCACGGCCCAGGCCGTGTCCTGCTTGCGGGGCGGCGTGGACACGGCGTGGAAGCCGGTGGGGTCCAGCGGTTCCCACGTCCTGCCCGCGTCCTTCGACACGTCCGAACCCGTGGGCCCCACGGCGACGAGCCACATCTTCTTCTCGCGCGTGAGCGGGGCCACGCAGGAGCGGTAGCCCCCAGGCGCCTTCTCCGGCACGGTCCACTTGCGCTTGCCCGCGTCCAGCGTGAGCGCCGCGTTGCCGGTGGCCACCTCCGGCTGCTTGTAGTTGCCGCCTACGGCAATGCCCGCCATGGGGCTCCAGAAGTAGAGCGAGAACACGCCCGCGCCTTCCCCCGTGGCCAGCGGTGTGGGCGCGATGCTCCAGCTCTTCCCCCGGTCCGCCGAGTGCAGCACGCGCGCGAGGGAGCCCCCCAGTCCGAACCAGACATGGGACTTGCCGTACACCGCGATGCTCGTGCCGCTGGCCGCGAAGCCCGCTTCACCCTCGAGCGCTGCCGGAAGTGCCCCTTGCGGCACGGGCTTCCACGTCGCGCCGCCGTCCTCCGTGGTGATGACGACGAAGTGCCTGTCCACCGGGTCGCTGAACGCGATGCCGTGCTGTTCGTCCCAGAAGGCCATCCCGTTGAAGAAGGCCCCGGGCACGGTGTTGGTGAACTGGAGCGTCCAGTGCGCACCGCCGTCCGTCGTCTTGTAGATGCGCGACTTGTCACCGGCGCCAATGGACAGCACGTAGGCGGTGCGGTCGCTGAAGGCATCCACGTCGCGGAAGTCCAAGCCCTCCGCGTCCGGCACGGGGGCCCGCGTCCACGTCTTGCCGCCATCCGTGGTGCGCACGACGGTGCCCTTGTCGCCGCTGGCCCATGCGACGCGGCCGTCCACCGCGCTCACGCCGCGAAGCCGCACCGTCGTGCCGCTCGCCTGCGGCTCCCACTTCATGTCCGCGCTCCCCAGGGCCAGCCACGTCGCCAGCCACACCGCTCCCATCGTCATGTCCCGGCGCCTCCCGCGTGTTCGTCCGCGATGGAGGGACGCTAGCCGAGATGGGGCTGTGTCAGCGCCGCTGCTCGGCGGTGCTCGCGGCGTCGGGCAGCGAGGTGTCCTCGGGCACGAAGGCGATGCGGCACCTGTCCAGGTCGGGACCGCAGGCGCGGTCCAGGTCGCCGCGGGTGTCGCAGCCCGGGCGCTCCTCGCAGGTGTCCGGCAGGAAGGCCCAGACGAACTGGAGCACGTTGCCGCCCCGGCCCTCTGGCAGCGCGGCGAGGAAGTCCTGCTTCCGCTCCTCGAACAGGTGCGCCAGCCGCACGGTCTTGTCCTCCAGCTTCACGTTCCGCGCGTCCCCGACATACCGGCGGCTGGCGTCGTTGAGCTGGGCGTCCAGGAACTCCGGCTGATAGGGCGCGCCGTCCAGCCGGGGCCCGCCGCGCGTCCCCCGGAAGAGGGCGAAGTGCACGCGCGGGTCGGCGTACTCGCCCAGGAGGATGCGCTGCTCCAGGGCGTACAGCGTCAGCCGCTCGCCGCCCACGGGCCACGTGCGGCCCCAGTAGAAGCGGCCGAACCAGGCCGACGCCACGCCCTCCGGGTAGCGCTCCACGAGCTGCAGGAGCACCAGCGCGTTGTACGCGTTGATCCAATACGACAGCCCGTCCTCGGGCGACGGGAAGAGCTCCGGCGTCCGGTGTGGCGACACCGCCGCGAGCGACGCGACGAAGCGCTCCAGCGCCGCGCGGTCGCGCTTCAGGCCCACGAAGTCCAGGTCCCCGCTGGGGCGCACATGGTTCAGCGCCTGCGCGTAGTCCGTGTAGCCGAAGGGCCCGGCCGCCGGGGGCACTGGCGCCGGCAGTGCGCCGCGCACATACAGCCACGCTCCCGCGGCGAGCGCCACCAGCACGGCCATGGTTCCCACAGCGAACCAATGCATGCGGCGGCGGGGAGGGGCGGGAGCATTCACGGCCGGGCAGTCTATGCCACCCACCTGGGTCCGCAGCGACAGACCGCTATACTGCGCGTGCCATGGAGCCTACCCCCGACGTCGTCAGGCATTTCCATCCGGTGCTCCCCTCCCGCCAGCTCCGCCGCCAGCCCGTCCGCGTGGAGCTGGCGGGCCACGCCTACGCGCTCTTCCGGGATGCCGCCGGGAAGGCCGCGGCGCTGTCGGACGCATGTCCGCACCGCTTCGCGCCGCTGTCGAAGGGCATCGTGACGAAGGAGGGGCAGCTCCAGTGCCCGTACCATGGCTGGCGCTTCGACGCGCGAGGCCACGGCACCAACCCCAGCCAGCCGGAGCTGCGCCACTGCGAGGCGAAGAGCTTCCAGGTGGTGGAGCGCCACGGCTACCTCTGGCTCGCGCGCGCGGACACGCCCGAGTCCGCGATGCCGGAGCTCTCCGGCGGGGACTACGTCTTCGGTGGGACGTTCTCCACGCTGTTCGAGGCGCCGCTGCACGTGGCGCTCGACAACTTCAGCGAGGACGAGCACACGCCCTTCGTCCACACCCGGCTGGGGTGGAGCGGCGCGCAGGCGGGCGAGGTGCAGTTCGAGGCGCACAACCACGAGGACCACACGGAGGTGCACTACCGCGCCCCGCAGCGGCCCGCGCCCATCATGCGCCTGCTCGCGGTGGGCAAGGGGGACTTCTTCCGCAATGACTGGGTGACGCGCTTCGACCCGGTGCGCAGCGTCTACACCGTCAGCTGGGTCCAGCCCTCGGGAGCGCCGCGTCCCTTCATCACGCAGGCGCACATCTTCTTCGTGCCGGAGACGGCGCGCACCACGCGCCTGCATGTCTTCTCGTTCCTGCGCACGACGGTGCCCGCGCTGAGGCCCCTGCTGCCGGCGGCGGCGAAGGCCGCGCTGGGCCTCACCTGGTGGGAGGTGCGCGACGACGCACGCTTCATCCCCACCGTGGCGGACACGCCCTACAGCCACAAGGGCATGCGGCTGGACAAGTACGACAAGCCGCTCGTGCACCAGCGCAAGCTCATGGAGCGCATCTACTACGCGCACGAGGCGCACGAGCCTGGGCCGGCGCTGCCCCAGGTCCGTGACGCCACGGGCACCTGAGCGGCAGGCGCTCCGTCGCATCGCGAGGACCGGTGGGGCACGTGAGCCGGGCCTCAGTGCATGGGCGCGGGCTCTTCGTAGGTGGGCATCATCTCGCCGGTGCGCGCCTCGTAGGCGTTGCAGCCGCTGTCGCCGGAGACCACGAGCGCGAACTGCTTGAGCTCCGGCTGGTTGCAGCTCTGCGTCGCGTCGTCGCTCGGCTCGTCGCTGTTGCCCGCGAAGAACCGACAGTTCTTGCAGTTGCCCCAGGATGCATCCGCCATGGTTCCCTCCTCGTGGAAACGGGTCCTACAGAGGAGGGTGGGGCCGGTGACGGACCCCCACAACGAAGCACCTGCTTCCCGCCCGGGAGGGCAGGGGACCCGGCGCCCCAAGGCGGGCGCCGGGAATTCCACGTCACACCGCGCCTACTGCTGGGGCGCGGGCTGCTGCGGAGCCGGCTGCTCCTGGGCAGGCTGCGGCTGGGCCGGCTGCGACTGCGGCGCGCCGCCGCCGGGCTGCGCACCCAGGGCTGCCGCGTCCTTCTTCACCGAACCGGACTCGAAGGAGCCCAGCGAGTTGAGCAGGCGCAGCGCGGCGAGCGACGCCTGGAGGCGCTCGGACACGAAGCCCACCTCCGCGTTGGTGAGCGCGGTGTTGGCGTCCGCGACCTCCAGGTAGGTGGCGACGCCTGCCTTGAAGCTCACGTCCGTCAGGCGGTTGGACTCGCGCGCCAGCTCCAGGGCCTCCTCGGCCTTGGAGCGGTTGGCCAGCGCGTTCTCCAGGTCCAGCTTGGAGCGCCGCACCTCTTCCTTCACGCGGGCCTGCGCCAGCGCCTGGGTGACGGTGGCCTCGCGCACGCGCGACGACGCCTCGGAGAGGTTCGCCTCACGCAGGCCGCCGTCGAACAGCGTCCAGCTGGCGCCGAAGGTGATGGCCCAGGTCTCGTTCTGGCCGGTGAAGCCCGCCGCGTTCGCGATGCGGTAGGCGCCCGTCACGCCCAGCGTGGGCAGGTAGCTCAGGATGACGCCCGTCTTGTTGATGCGACTGAGCTTCAGGCCCACTTCCGCGGCCTGCACGTCCGAGCGCTCCTGGATGGCCTGGTTGACCAGGTCGTCCGGCGACGCCTGCGCGGGCACCGTCGGCTCCGGCGGCGGGGCCAGGTCGAAGTCCGGCTCGCGCTGGATGAGCGTGCCCAGCGCCAGCTTCAGGCCCGCGAGCGCGTTCTTCGCGCGCACCAGGTCCTGCTCCGCGCGCGAGCGGTCCAGCTGGGCGCGAAGCAGCGCCACGCGCGTCACCGTGCCCGCGTCGAACCGGGCCTGGGTGTCCTTCTCCCGCGCCTGGTTCAGCTCCAGCAGCCGCTCCTGGGCGCGCAGGGCTTCCTGCTGCGCCGCGGCGCCGTAGTACGCCTGCGCCACGCCGAAGAGCACCTGCCGGCGCGCCGTCTGCGTGTTCAGCTCCGCCAACTGCACGGACTTGTAGGAGGCCGCGATGCCCGCCCACAGCTGCGGCGCGATGATGGCCTGCCGCGCCTCGATCTGCGCGCCCTGCTGGATGAGCGGCTGGATGGTGATGTCCACCGGGGCGATGGGGCCCGCGGGGATGATGGCCGCCACGTTGTTGCGCGTGATGGACGCCCCGGCGGTGATGGTGGGCAGGTAGCCCGCCCAGGCCCTGCGCGTCGCGAGCGAGGCCTGCTCGAAGCGCTCCTGGGCGACCTTCAAATCGAGGTTCTGCTGGCGGGCGGACTCCAGTGCCTCATCCAGCGTCAGTACGGGCGCCGCGGCCAGTGTGGCCGACAGGGACAGCGCCAGAAAGGTACTCATACCGCTCGACCTCCTCACCGACCCGCGGGAGCGCGAGGCGGATCCGTCCGATGGACGACTGCGTTGCGTCCTCTACCCGACCTTGGCGCGACGTTGAAGTAATCCGCACTGTCGGATGTTGGAATATGCGGAATGTAGTACCGGTCAATGATTGATGATGTCAATTGTTTATGTGTGTCCGATGAATTAACGTAAATTCACTATGAATGGCTTCAGCGACGGTCCTAGCGAGCAGGTGATGCGCCAGCGGGCGACCACCACCGACCTGTCGGAAGGCGGGAGTGGGTTGTCAGAGCAGGCGTGGACGCTCCTCTTCGAGCTGCTGCACACGCACATGCGCAACTTCCCCGCCCTGGCGGCGGAGTTCGACCTGTCTCCCGTGCAAGCGCACGTATTGAGGCAGCTGGGCGAGGGAGCGCTCGCGATGAGCACGCTCGCCAACTACCTGTCCTGTGACGCGTCCAACGTGACGGGGCTGGTGGACCGGCTGGAGGCGCGCGGGCTGGTGGAGCGCAAGAGCAGCGAGCAGGACCGCCGCGTGAAGATGCTGGTGCTGACGGAGGCTGGCGCGGAGCTGCGCGGCCGGCTGATGGCGCGGCTGAGCGCGCCGCCGCCCCTCATCGCCGCGATGCCGGACGAGGACCTGGCCGCGCTGCGCGACATCATGCGCCGCGCGCTCAAAACGCAGTAGGTGACGGGCTGCCCCGGGCCGGAAGACTCCGGGGCGCCACTGTCAGTCCAGCAGGAAGGTGTACGAGTACTTCATCTCCGTGGCCACCGGCTCACCGCCCTTGATGGCGGGCTTGAAGCGGAAGCGGCGGATGGCGTCGCGCGCGGCCTCGTTCAGGCCGTAGCCGGGCCCGGAGATGACCTTCACGTTGCTCACCTTGCCCTCCGCGTCGATGGCGATGGACAGCGTGACGGTGCCCTCGATGCCCGCGCGGCGCGCCTCGTCCGGGTAGGGAATCTTCACCTCGGACGCGACGGAAGGCTCCGAGTCCACCTGGTACACGGGCACGTACTTCGGCGCGGAGTAGCCCTTCACGTCCTGCGGCGCCTTCGCGGGGCCGTTGGCCTTGCCGTAGGCGGTGTTGCCCACGGGCGCGGCGAAGGAGCCCGCGCTGGTGGTGGACGACATGGTCATGCCCACCACCAACGGCGGCGGCTTGGCGGACGGCTCCGGCGGCGGCGTGTCGTTGGGCGGCGGCGGGGCCTCCGTCGGCGGCGGAGGCTTGGGCGCCTCCGCGACCTTGATGGGCGGCGGCTTCACCTTCACCTTCGGGGGCGGCGGCGGCTTGGGCTCCTCCGGCTTCTCCTCCGGCGGCGGCGGGGGCGGCGGCTTCTGCACCTCCACCATGACCATCTCCACCGGCTTCTGGCTGGCCGGGAGCTTGCGGCCCTCCAGGGTGGAGAGAAGCCCGAAGCCCACCCCGTGCAGCGCGAGCGACACGAGGACGAACACCAGCAGGAACCGCGTGGAGCGGTCGCGCTGGGGCAGGGAAGAGGGGTCGAGGACCGCCTGGCTCATCGTCGCTCAGCCTCGTGTCAGGGCGTGGCGGGCGCGGCCCGGGCGGGGGCGGCGTCCTTCTCGATGTTGAGAGCGAACTTCGCGATGCCCTGGCCCTTCACCACGTCGATGAGGCGCATCACGCGGCCGTAGGCGAGCGTCTGGTCCGCGCTGATGATGGCGCGCGTGTCCTTGTCCTTGGCCACGGCCTCCGTCACGCGGCGGGACAGGTCCGCTTCCGTCACCTCCGCGCCGTCGAAGTAGAGCTTGCCCTCCTTGTCGAGGACGACGTTCACCAGGCCCTGCACCGTCTCACCGCCGTTGGCGGCGCGGGGCAGGTCCACCTCCACCGTCTCGCGGACGATGAAGTTGGCCGTCACCATGAAGATGATGAGCAGCACCAGCACCACGTCCACCAGCGGGGTGACGTTGATGCCTGAGATTTCCTCGTCGCTGTCGTTCGCGCCGCCGGCCATGGGCTAGTTGCCTCCCGCGGCGCCCGGCTTGCGCGCCTTCATGGCGCCCACGAGCGCGTGGCCCAGGGCGGTGGTGCGGCTGGTGAGCGTCTTCAGCTGACGGTTGAAGATGTTGAAGGCGACCACGGCGGGGATGGCGACGGCGAGGCCCACGGCGGTGGCGACGAGCGCCTCCGAGATGCCGGCCATCACCGTCTGCTGCATGGCGCCGCCCTTGGCATTCATGGCGCCCAGGTCGTTGAAGGCCTTGATGATGCCGAGCACCGTGCCGAACAGCCCGATGAACGGGGCGTTGTTGCCCAGCGTGCCCAGGATGGACAGGCCGCGCTCGTACTGGGGGCGCTCGCGGGCGACGGTGGACGCGATGACCTGCTCCACGGTGTCGGGGCCCTGGGGCGCGGAGGCGAGGGCCTCGCGGATGACGGCGGCCTCCATGCCCTTCTGGTTCTTCACCTCACCGGCCACGGCGTCGAACTCGCCGCGCGCCAGGCGCACCGCCAGGGCCTCCGAGTTGGGCAGCCGGTGGCGCGAGAAGTAGACGGCGCGCTCCAGCATCACCGCGATGGAGAGGATGGACAGCGACACGAGCAGCCAGAGCACCCACTCGGCGCTGCCCAGCGTCACCCCGAGCAGCTTGCTGCTCAACCATCCGAGTTCGGGGTGGGCCGCCTGGGCCAGGAGGAAGAAGGACGTCATGTGGAAGATGCCCGGTTCAAGAGTGGGACCGCTCTAACGCGCGGCGCAGTCTCTTGTTCCCCCCGACTCAAAAGTCAAATGGAACGGGGTGGAGTTCACCCTGCTGTCGCGTGCCATCGGACGGGCGCGGCGAAACCAGGGCGCGGATGTCATATGCCGGGCACCGGGAGGGACAGGCGTTGGAGTGCCTGCCCCTCCGGGTGGCTGTCGACTTTCAGGGTCTGCGGCTGGGGCTGGTGGTCTGCGCGGGGTCGCGCTCCACGACGGGGCCGAGGATGGTGTCGATGCGGCGCAGGAGCTCCGCGTCCAGCTTCACGCCGGTGGCCTTCACGTTGTCGAGCACCTGCTCCGGCTTGGACGCGCCGATGATGGCGGAGGAGACGCTCTTGTTCTGGAGCACCCACGCGACGGACAGCTGCGCCATGGACAGGCCCGCTTCCTGGGCCAGCGGCTTGAGTTGCTGGACGCGGGTGAGCACGTCGTCGGTCATGAAGTTGGTCATGAACGACGCGCCCTGCTGGTTGGCGGCGCGGGTGTCCGCGGGCGGGGGCTTGCCGGGGAGGTACTTGCCGCTGAGCACGCCCTTGGCCATGGGGGACCAGACAATCTGGCCCAGGCCTTCGGCGTCGGAGGTGGGGATGACCTTGGACTCGATGACCCGCCAGAGCATGGAGTACTGGGGCTGGTTGGAGATGAAGGGCACGCGCAGCTCACGGGCCAGCTTCGCGCCGGCGGAGATCTGCTCGGCGGTCCATTCGGAGACGCCGATGTAGAGGGCCTTGCCCTGGCGGACGATGTCCGCGAACGCGAGCATGGTCTCCTCCAGGGGCGTCTCCGCGTCGAAGCGGTGGGCCTGGTAGAGGTCCACGTAGTCCGTCTGGAGGCGGCGCAGGGAGCCGTGGATGGACTCGATGATGTGCTTGCGCGACAGGCCGCGGTCGTTCTGGCCGGGGCCGGTGGGCCAGTAGACCTTGGTGAACAGCTCGTAGCCTTCACGGCGCTGGCCCTTGAGGGCGCGGCCGAGCACGGCCTCCGCCTTGGTGCCGGCGTAGACGTCAGCGGTGTCGAAGGTGGTGATGCCCGTGTCGAGCGCCGCCTTCACGCACGCGACCGCGGCGTCCTCCTCCACCTGGGAGCCGTGGGTGAGCCAGTTGCCGAAAGAAATCTCGCTGACCTTCAGGCCGCTGCGGCCAAGGAATCGGAAGTTCATAGGGGGCGGCACACTAACCGCCGCCTTTGGGAGGCCGCTCGGGTTTCGCGGTTTCTCGACAGCTGGAGTCGGACGGACGACCGTCCACGGCGGGATTCGACCGTTCCCGGGCGTCGCTTGTGAACGGTGGGCCGGGTGTCCGACACTGGCTTCCACGCATGGCCGCCAGTGACGAACGCCGCTTCCAGTCTCTCGTGCTCGCGCCCATCCGGCGCGTGCAGCGGCGGCTCAACGCGGTCGCCTGGATTGGGGCGGGCATCGCTCCTGTCTGGGCCATGGCCACCGCTGGTGTGGTGTCTCGGTTGTTGCTGCGCGACCTGGCCGTCTGGGCCGTGCCCCCGCTCGTCATCGCGGGGCTGGCGTGGTGGTTCGTTCGTGCCCGTTCTCGCGGCGTGTCGTTGGAGTACGCGGCGGTGCTCGCGGATCGCTCCGCCAACGCTGGCGGCCTGTTGCTCACGCGGCTGGAGCGCCCCGTCGGCGAGTGGGAGCTGAGCCTCAACCAGTTCGCCCAGCAGGTGAAGCTTCCGGAGGTTCCCTGGCGCCGGCCCGTGGGCGCGCTTCTTGGCGCGCTCGTGTTCCTCGCCGTGGGGTTCCTCGTTCCGCTGCCGGCCCTGCGCACCTCGAACATCAACGCCGCCGCCGCGACCCAGGTCGCCGCCGTGCAGGCGCAGGCTGAAGCCCTGGCTCGCGAGGAGCCCCTGGGCCCCGACGTCGAGGAGGAGCTGCGCCGGCTGTCGGAAGAAGTCGCGCAGGGCCGCTTCGACTCCTCGGATTGGGAAGCCGCGGATGCCCTGGAGCAGCGGCTCGCTGAACGCGCCTCCGAGGCCGCCGCCGAGCTCAACCGCGCCTCCGAGGCCGCCGCTGAACTGGAGGATGCGCTCGCCGCCGCTGGGGGGGCCGAGGCCGCCACCCGTGAGCGCGAGTCCTTGGAGCAGGCGTTGATGGCGCTCGAGGCTCGCGCCAACGGGAGCGCCGAGGACTCCGCCGCTGGTGATCAGGAGGCTCCTGCCTCCGAGCGGAACTCCCAGGGACAGGGCGCGGACGGACAGAACAGCGGTGATCAGCAGGGCGCTGGCGACCCGTCGGACCGTGAGGCCCAGGCCCGCGCTTCCGCTCGCGCCCAGGCCTCCGGTTCGCCGGATCAGATCTCCGACCTGCGCCGCACGCTGGAGCGCCGGCAGCAGTCCCTGGCCCAGCGCTTCGGCGAGGAAAACGCGTCGCGAGGGAACCGCGGCGCCCAGGCCCGGCGTCCCACCCGGCGGCAGCAGTCCGGACAGGGGCAGAAGGGCCAGGGCCAGAAGGGACAGGGCCAGGGCCAGGACGGGCAGGGCGAAGGGGAAGAGGGCGACGGCGAGGGAGAGCAGGGAGGTCAGCACGCGAGCCGGGGCGTGCGGCAGGGCAAGGGCGAAGGCGCGGGCGTGAGCCGGGGCGGAGAGAGCCAACCGCTCGTCTTCGGCGGCGAGGCGGAGATGGATCCGAATCGGCTCGCGTTCCAGCCGCTGCCGGAAGGCAACGGCGGCGAAGCGGAAGAGTTGTGGGGCCTTCGCGCGGCGGATCCGCAGTCCCGGACGGGGCAGGCGGGGCCGTCCAGCGCGAAGGGCACGGGCGCGAAGGGCGATGCGACGGCGGGACCGACCTCCGGTCCGCTGCTGCCTCGCAACCGCGACCTGGTGAAGCGGTACTTCGGTGGTCCGTAGTCCAGAAGGGGGAAACGACGTGGCAGCGGAGCTTCTGAGTCCCGCCGAAGCGCAGGGCGCGGCGGACGTGGCGTCCCGGCTCAAGGCCGGGCTCAACCAGGTGATGCTCGACCAGGAGACGGTCGTCGAGCAGGTCGTGACGGCGGTGCTCGCCCGGGGCCACGTGCTCCTGGAGGGCCTGCCCGGCCTGGGCAAGACGGAGCTGTGCAAGGCCCTGGCGCGGCTGCTGTCGCTGCCCTTCCGCCGCATCCAGTTCACCCCCGACCTCCTGCCCGGCGACATCACCGGCACCTACGTGCTGGAGGGCGAATCGCGCCGGGACTTCGTCTTCCGCGAAGGCCCCCTCTTCGCGAGCCTCGTCCTCGCGGATGAAATCAACCGCTCCAGCCCCAAGACGCAGTCCGCGCTGCTGGAGGCCATGCAGGAGCGGTCCGTGACGGTGCTGGGCCAGACGCGGCCCCTGCCCGACCCCTTCTTCGTGCTCGCCACGCAGAACCCCATCGAGCTCGAAGGCACGTACCCGCTGCCCGAGGCGCAGCTGGACCGCTTCCTCTTCCGCATCCTCGTGCCGCCCGTGGGCGCCAGGACGCTGCGCACCCTGCTCACCACGCGCGTGCGCGGCGCGCCTCCCGCGCAGGAGCCGGTGCTGGACGCGGAGGGGCTGTCGCGCCTGTTCGCCGCCGTGGACCGCGTGCACCTGCCCGGCCCGGTGGCGGACTTCATCGGCCGGCTGGTGGAGGCGTCCGACCCACGTCAGCCTTCCGCTCCGGAGCCCGTGCGCCGCTTCGTGCGCTTCGGCGCGAGCCCTCGCGCGGCGCTGGCCCTGGCCGCCGCGGGCCGTGCTCGCGCGCTGCTCGAGGGCCGGCCCAACGTGGGCTTCGATGACGTGGTGGCCGCCGCGCCCGCCGCCCTCAACCACCGCCTGGTGCTGGCCTACGAGGCGTCGCTGGAGAAGGTGTCCGCGCCGGACGTGGTGCGCGAGCTGCTCAAGGCCACGCCCGAGGTGCCCCGTGGCTAGCCGCGCGCCCCTGGCATTCGCCGTGCTCCTGGGGGCCCTGCTCTGGACGGGCCTGCCGGGCATCCCCGGAGGAACGGCGGCCTTCGCGACCTCTCCGCCGGCGGCGGTGGTGGATGAGAAGGAGCCCCAGGGCAGCGGCTACCGCGAGGTGGTGGAGACGACGGAGAGCCTCCCCACCGAGGGTGACCTCAAGGCCACCATGCGCGTCGTCACGCTCGTGCCGAACCGGGGCTACACGCCCATCCAGGTGACGGTGCACAACACCGGCGGCCAGCCTCGCCCGGTGCGTCTGTCCATCCACTCGCAGGGGCGCATCATGGAGCGCTCGCTGGAGCTGGGCCCCCGCGAGCGCACCGTCACGTGGCTGCTGATGCCCGCGGACCTGCAGTCGGGGACCCTCAACCTGGACTCGCCCGGGATGGACACCGCGGCCCGGGGCTTCTACCTGGATGGCTACCGGGGCGCCCGTGTGATGGTGCTGGGCGACGTGAAGGCCTTCGAGGCCGCGACCGGCCTGAGCCGCGCACAGGAGAACATGGAGCCGCTCGTCGCCACGCGCTTCGTGGAGCCGCGCACCGCGCCGCGCGAGCTGGCGGCCTACGCGGGCTACGACGCGGTGCTGGTGGCGGTGCCGGCGGACCAGGTCCCCGACGACGTCTGGGCGGTGCTGGAGACGTTCGCCGTGACCGGCGGAAAGCTGGTGCTCGACCAGCCCCCCGCGAATCCGCGCCTGCGCTTCCCGCTGCTCCAGGATGAGAAGGCGGAGCTGTCACCCTACGGCTTCGGCTTCGTGCGCCAGTTCCGCGACTGCCGGAAGCAGAACCCGGGCTGCGGCTTCAACCTCTGGGAGGACACGGTGCGGTCTCCGGCCATGGTGGTGCCCGCGGGCCCGCCGCCCCGGTGGGAGCGCAACAACATGCTGGACGATGGGCGCCTGCCGCTGCTGTCGAGCGCCCGCGCGCCCGTGGGACGCTTCATGCTGCTCATCTTCCTCTTCGTGCTCGCGGTGGGGCCCGGCGGGTGGATGCTCGCCCGGCGCAAGGGGCCGCTGGCGGTGCTCATCGCCGTGCCCACGCTGGCACTCCTCACGAGCCTGGGGCTGGTGGCGTGGTCCGTGCTGGTGGACGGCTTCAGCGTGCACGCCGCGCGCTACAGCCTCACGCTGCTGGACCGCGAGCGGTCCCGAGCGGTGACGGTGGGCCTCAACGCCTGGTACGCGAACCTCGCGGAGGATAGCGTGCGCATGCCCGCCTCCAGCGTGCTGCTGGCCTCGGAGTCCTCGACGGGCCAGGAGGATCCGCCGCGCCTCCTGGACTGGACGAACGGGCTGGTGGTGAAGAACCGCTTCCTTCCCTCGCGCAGCTACCGCGAGTGGGGCGAGGTCGCCGTGGTCCCCTCGCGCGCGCGGCTGACGGCGCACAAGACCGACGGCGGCGTGCAGGTGCAGAACGCGCTGGGGGCTCCCCTGAAGGGCGGCACGTTGAAGCTGGACGGCCAGCTCTATGTCCTGCCGGAGCTGGCGGACGGCGCGGAGGGGCTGGCCCCGCCGGAGGAGGCGGAGGCCGGGGAGGTGGACCTGCTGGGCCTGGAGCACGAGCCACGCATGCGCTTCCAGGACGCGGTGGCGCCCCTGATTCAGGAGCTGGAGGACGGGACGTTCGTGGCGAGGCTGGGCGGGCGTGGCTTCACGCCCACGGCGGCGCTGGACGTGGAGCTGGAGGCCGCGCTGCACGTGGTGCGCGGTCAGGTCGAGGAGGCACGACGATGAGCCTGCTGGAGGTGAAGGGGCTGCGGCGCGACTATGGGGCGCTGCGCGCGGTGGACGACGTGTCTTTCACGCTGGAGGCCGGCGGCATCCTGGGCTTCATCGGGCCCAACGGCGCGGGCAAGAGCACCACGCTGCGCATCCTGGCCACGCTGGACGTGCCCACCGCGGGCACGGTGCTGCTGGACGGCACGTCGCTGGTGGACGCGCCGGACCGGGCCCGGCCGCTGCTGGGCTACATGCCGGACCGCTACGGCACCTACGACGACGTCACCGTGAGGGAGTTCCTGGACTTCTTCGCGCGCGCGTACGGACTGAAGGGCGCGCAGCGCAAGCAGCGGGTGGACTCGGTGATGGAGTTCACGGGGCTGGGGCCGCTCTCGCACAAGCTCACCACGGAGCTGTCCAAGGGCATGCGCCAGCGCGTGGCCCTGGGGCGCACGCTGCTCCATGACCCGCGGCTGCTGCTGTTGGACGAACCGGCGGACGGGTTGGATCCGCGCGCGCGCATCGAGCTGCGGGAGCTGCTGCGCGCGCTGGCGGATCAGGGCAAGGCGGTCATCATCTCCAGCCACATCCTCACGGAGCTGGCGGAGATCTGCGACAGCTGCGTCATCATCGAGCAGGGGCGCCTGCTGGCCCAGGGCAAGGTGGAGGACCTGCTGCGCCAGAGCGCGGGCCCGTCCCGCGGGATGGAGCTGACGGTGCGGCTGGCGGCGCAGGGCGACGAGGCCGAGGCGCTCTGGTCGCGCACGGAGCGCACGCTGCTGGAGCAGCCGCGCGTGAAGGACGTGGCGCGCGAGGGCGGCGCGCTGCGCGTGCGCTTGGAGCTGGAGGCGGAAGCGGGGCCGGCGCAGGCGGAAGCGGCCGCGGCGGCGCTGCTCGCGGCGCTGGTGTCGCAGGGGCTGCCGGTGTGCGCGTTCAGCCCGCGCGAGCGCAACCTGGAAGACGCGTTCATGACGGTGACGAAGGGGAGGGTGGCGTGAGCACGCAAGCGAGTCCCGCGTCGGGCGCGGCCGAGTCCGCTCCCGCGCCCGGTGTCCCCGCCGAGGCGTCCGACCGTTGGGAGAAGTGGGGCGACCGGCTCAACCCGCTGGTGGTGAAGGAGGTGCGGCAGGGGCTGCGCACGCGCGTCTTCTGGGTGAGCTTCGGGTTGTTGCTCGCGGCGTGCCTGGTGCTGTCGCTCATCGCGTTCGCGAACACGCACGACAGCACGTACACGCGCGAGGGGCGGTCGTACTTCTTCTCCTTCTTCGTGTGCCTGGCGCTGGTGCACTTCGGCCTCATCCCCTTCAACGCGTACCGTTCGCTGGCGCGCGAGCGCGAGGACGAGACGTGGTCGCTGCTCCTGCTCACGGGGCTGGGGCCCCGGCGCATCCTGCGCGGCAAGGTGGCGTCCTTCCTGGTGCAGGCGGTGCTGTACGCGTCGGCGGTGGGGCCGTTCCTGCTGTTCAGCTACTTCCTCAACGGCATCGACCTGCCCACCATCCTGATGGTGCTGCTGCTGGGCGGGGCGTGGCTGGTGTTCCTCACGCTCGTGTCGGTGTGCGCGGCGACGCTGGCGGACAGCCGGATGGGACGGGCCGCGGTGCGGTTCGCGCTGGTGGCCGTGCTGGTGGTGACGTTCTTCCAGGCGCTGACGTTCACCTTCGTGGTGACGAACGAGCGTGGCAGCGGGTTCTCGTTCGACCGGAACTTCTTCCTGGGACTGGGCGCGGCGTTCTGGCTCCTCATGTCGGACGGGTGGCTGGTGTTCGAGACGGCGGTGGCGCGGCTGTCGCTCGTGACGGAGGACTACACGCGCCACCCCCGGCGGGCGTTGGTGGTGCAGGTGGTCCTGACGTTCCTGGGGATGACGGCGGTGTGGTGGCTCATGGACCGGGATGACGACATCCCCGGGGTGATGGGCATCCTCGGAGGGCTGCACCTCATCTTCGCCACCCTCTTCGTGGCGACGGACGTGGACGGTCAGTCGCGGCCGCTGCGCGCGGGCACCCGGGCGTGGACGCTGTTCAGGCCCGGGGCGCTGCGCGGCTTCCGGCTGTCCGTGCTGCTGCTCGTGGGGTGGGCGGTGGGGTGCGGGGGGCTGCTGGAGCTGTCGGATGGGTCGGCGAGCAGCCTGCGGATGGGGATGTCGCAGGCGGCGCTGGCGCTCTATGGGGTGCTGTACCTGTCGGTGGCGCTGCTGTTGGGGCGGATGCCGCGCTCGGGGCGGTTCGCGTCGCCGGTGTCGGTGCGGTTGCTCTACGTCCTGGTGGGAATCCTGGGGGCCGGCGTGCCGCCGCTGCTGGCGGTGTTCCTGAACCTGGAGGGACGCGATGAGTTGCTCAACCTGCTCAACCCGATATTGGGGACGCTGAACTTCGGCAAGGACGACTACAGCGGCCTCAAGCTGCCGCCGGAGCTGCTCCTGTGCGTGGCGCTGGTGGCGTTCCTGTCGGCGTTCGCCGCGGACCGGGTGCTCGCTGCACGCGAGCGGCAGGCCCACCAGCAGTGAGCGCGATGTTGGATGAAGCAGAGGTGGCGCGCCTGGCGCCGGGGTTGAGCCTGGCGCTGCCGCGCCTGCCGCAGCGGGGACGGGTGGGCGAGGTGCGTGCCACGTCCGCGGGCAGCGCGATGGAGCTGCACGACTTCCGCGCGTACCAGCCGGGGGATGACCTGCGGCAGCTGGACTGGAACGCGGTGGCTCGCACGGGAGAGCTGGTTCTGCGCGTGCGGCAGGACGAGGTGTCGCCGCGCGTGGAGGTGGTGCTGGATGGCTCGCGCAGCATGGGGCTGTCGCCGCGCAAGGCGGCGGGGGCGCGGGAGGTGGCGCTGCTGACGGTGGATGTGGGCGGGCGGCAGGGGCTGGCGC
>NZ_RAVY01000072.1:0-40634 GCF_003611625.1 Corallococcus sp. CA054B | reverse complement strand
CGCCCGGCCCGTTTGTCGCGGGGACTCCGGAGCGCCCCTACGCTCGGCACACGGACTGGCAGCAAACATCCGCCAGTGATCACAAGCGCTTGGAGCGGCGGCCTTCCGCTCGTGTCCGATTTTGCAGGGTCATGGCCATACATTGCCAGCCACAGCAGCCATTGCCACCCGGGCGAGGGTTATTAGATCCACCTTGGACGCAGATCAGAGCACCTCAGAATGCCCACCAAATGAAGTGTGTAAGAGGCGCCCTGACACTAGATATAGGGGAACAGGGGATGTTGACGGACCCCACCAGCGATCATATGGATCCGCCCGCCCGGCGGGTGGGCAGTCAGGCCCGGGCCCGGATTCCAGCGGTGGGCCCGCTGGCTTCTGCCCATCCCGGACCATCCCAACGCGGCTGTCCCCGTGCCTGGAAGTGATCATCGGATCCCCTGGGATCTCGCGGCGTTGGCTATTTTGCAAACTTTGCATCAGCACTCTCAGTGAATCCGGAGGCGGGCGTCATGGAGAAGGAACTGAGTGGGAAGCCGGTGGCGGGGGGCAGGGAGTCGCGGCGCGGCGGACGTGCGAAGGGCAAGGCGGCGACGGCCTCCACGGGGCTGACCGTGGAGCGCTTCTTCACGACGCCCGGCGTGGATCCGGCGGACGAGCTGGCGTGGGAGTACCGCAGCGCGAGCATCAAGGGCGAGGACGGCAAGGTCGTCTTCGATCAGAAGGACATTGAAGTCCCCAAGTCCTGGTCGATGCTGGCGACGAACGTCGTGGCGTCGAAGTACTTCCGGGGCACGCCCGGCACGCCCGAGCGTGAGACGAGCGTGCGCAAGCTGGTGGCGCGCGTGGTGGACACCCTCACCCGCTGGGGTGAAGAGGGGCACTACTTCGCGTCGGCGGTGGACCGCGAGGCGTTCCACGCGGAGCTGACGCACCTCCTGCTCCGTCAGAAGGCGGCGTTCAATTCGCCCGTCTGGTTCAACGTGGGCGTGGAGGAGCACCCGCAGTGTTCGGCGTGCTTCATCAACAGCGTGGACGACAACATGGAGTCCATCCTGGGGCTGGCGCGCACGGAGGGCATGCTCTTCAAGTACGGCAGCGGCACGGGCTCCAACCTGTCCAGCATCCGCGGCAGCAAGGAGCTCCTGGCGGGCGGCGGCACCGCGTCCGGCCCGGTGTCGTTCATGCGCGGCTTCGACGCGTTCGCGGGCGTCATCAAGAGCGGCGGCAAGACGCGGCGCGCGGCGAAGATGGTCATCCTCAACGCCGAGCACCCGGACATCCTCGAGTTCATCCGCTGCAAGTCGAACGAGGAGAAGAAGGCCTGGGCGCTGATTGAGGCGGGCTACGACCCGTCCTTCAACGGCGAGGCCTACGGGTCGGTGTTCTTCCAGAACTCCAACAACTCCGTGCGCGTCACCGACGACTTCATGAAGGCGGTGGTGAACGACGGCCCGTGGCAGACGCGCGCGGTGCGCGACGGCCAGGTGATGGAGACCTACAAGGCCCGTGAGCTGTTCCGTGAGATCGCGGAGGCGGCGCACCTGTGCGGCGACCCGGGCCTCCAGTACGACACCACGGTGAACGCGTGGCACACGTGCTCCGGCACGGCGCGCATCAACGCGTCCAACCCCTGCTCCGAGTACATGTTCCTGGATGACTCGGCCTGCAACCTGGCGTCGCTGAACCTGATGCACTTCCGCACGCTGGAGGGTGGCTTCGACGTGGCCGCCTTCAAGCACGCGGTGTCCGTGGTGCTGCTGGCGCAGGAGATCATCGTCGGCTTCAGCCGCTACCCCACCGAGCGCATCGCGAAGAACAGCCACGACTACCGCCCGCTGGGCCTGGGCTACGCGAACCTGGGCGCGCTGCTGATGGCGTCCGGTCTGCCGTATGACTCCCCTGCCGGCCGCAACCTGGCGGGGGCGATTACCTCGCTGATGTGCGGCGAGGCGTACGCGACGAGCGCGCGCATCGCGGAGAAGCAGGGCGCGTTCGCGGGCTACGGCAACAACGCGGAGCCCATGCTGGGTGTCATCCGCAAGCACCGCAAGGCGGCGTACCAGCTGCCGGCGGACGGCGTGAGCGCGGAGCTGCACGCGGCGCAGAAGGAGGCGTGGGATGACGCGCTGGCGCGCGGCATGGAGCACGGCTACCGCAACAGCCAGGTGACGGTGCTGGCGCCCACGGGGACCATCGGCTTCATGATGGACTGCGACACCACCGGCATCGAGCCGGACATCGCGCTCATCAAGTACAAGAAGCTGGTGGGCGGCGGCATGCTGAAGATCGTCAACCAGACGGTGCCGCTGGCGCTGGAGAAGCTGGGCTACCCCCAGACGCAGACGCAGGACATCATCGCGTACCTGGACAAGCACGACACCATCGAGGGCGCTCCGCACCTGAAGCCGGAGCACCTGGCGGTGTTCGACTGCGCGTTCAAGCCGTCCAAGGGCCAGCGCAGCATCCACTGGATGGGCCACATCGAGATGATGGCCGCAGCGCAGCCGTTCCTCTCCGGCGCCATCTCCAAGACGGTGAACCTGCCGAATGACGCCACGGTGGAGGACATCGAGAAGGCGTACATCGAGGCGTGGCGCAGCGGCCTGAAGGCCGTCGCCGTGTACCGCGACGGGTGCAAGCGCACGCAGCCGCTCAACACGTCGCAGGACAAGGCCCCGGAGGCCAGGCGTGTGGTGGCGGAGCCCGCCCCCGCCGTGACGCCGGAGCCCAAGGCGCTGCGCCGCCGGCTGCCGGACGAGCGGCAGTCCATCACGCACAAGTTCTCCATCGGCGGCCACGAGGGCTACCTGACGGTGGGCATGTACGAGGACGGCAAGCCGGGCGAGCTCTTCGTCGTCATGGCGAAGGAGGGCTCGGTGGTGAGCGGCCTGATGGACAGCTTCGCCACCAGCGTGTCGCTGGCGCTCCAGTACGGCGTGCCGCTGCAGGTGCTGGCGGACAAGTTCTGCCACACCCGCTACGAGCCGAGCGGCTTCACGGGCAACCCGGCCATCCCCATCGCCAAGTCCATCACCGACTACATCTTCCGGTGGCTGTCGCTGAAGTTCCTGCCCACGGAGCCCTGCGCGGACGACGTGGAGGTGACGCCGGTGGAGGAGGCCCGTCCGGAGCCGGTGACGCAGGCGGCGGTGCCGGCGCAGGTGGGGACGCTGCAGCTGTCCGCGATGAACTCGCGCAGCACGTACCTGAACCAGGCGGACGCCCCGCCCTGCCACCAGTGCGGCGCCATCACCGTGCGCAGCGGCGCCTGCTACAAGTGCACGAACTGCGGCACGACCACGGGCTGCAGCTGAGCGCCGCGTCGGTCGTGAGCTGAAGTGAGAAAGGGCTCCGGGGCTTCAAGCTCCGGAGCCCTTCGTGTTTCAGGAGGCGCTTCGTGGTTCAGGGGAAGCGATGGAGGCGGGTGCAGATCTCCACGGCCCGGTCCGCGATGCGGCCCAGCTCCTCCAGCATGGCGACCTCCAGGGGCGCGGGGCCGTGCTCGGCGACGAAGAAGGCCACGGGCTGGCCGCGCGAGTGCAGCGGGAAGACGAGCAGGTGGGACTCGGACTCTCCGCACAGCGCGGAGAAGATGGCCTCGTCCTGCGGAACCTGCGGGGCGCTGAAGACGCTGGGGCTGGGGCCGTTCATCGCGGAGGTGAAGAGGGACGGCGTGTCCAGGTCCACCTTGAGCGCGGTGACCTCCGGACGGTCGCTGCCCGGGCCCCAGGCGCGGCCCACGCGCGCGAGCCCGAAGCTGTCACCCAGGAGGAAGGCCCGGCGGAAGCGGCCCGCGCTGTAGGCCAGCAGCACCTTGCCGACCATGCCCTGCGAGTCCGCCGTGTCGAGCGCGGAGAGGACCTGTTCGGCGGTGACGGCGGGACCGTCCGTCGGCGTGTCGGTGGACGCGCTGGCGGCGGCGAGCAGGGCCTGGGCGGGATCGACCTGCGCGGCGGCCTGCGGCTGCCACGGCTGCTGCATGAACTCCCACGCGGAGGCCAGCGCCACGCCGTCCTCGGAGGCAGCGGGCGCTGCGGCGGGGACGTCCAGGTCCACGACGCGGTCCGCCCAGGTGGTCTCCGAGCTGTGGCCCACGGCGCCCTCCCCTTCCCCGCCGCCCTGCCAGCCCACGAACTCCCACGTGGAGGCGAGCTGCATGGGTTCCTCGGAGGAGGTGGGCAGGTCGTCGAGCGCGATGGGCGTCCGGTCGCGGACCGGTGCCGGGGGCGCGGCCACGAGGCGCGGCTTCGGCAGGGCCACGGCCTCTTCGGCGGCCGTGGGGCTGGGGCCTTCCGCCTGCGAGGCAGCGGGTTCGGTCGTGGGATGGGCTGCCGCTTCCGAGGCGGAGACGAGGGCGACCTCGAACTCCGGCGGGACTTCGGCTCGGTGCTCTTCGGCGGGCGCGGGGCTGGGGCTCTCCGCCGGAGGAGCGGGGATCGCGGCGTCGGACTTCGGCGCGGCGGCGATCTGCCAGGGTTCGGCTTCCGGGGACGCGGCGGGCTTCTGCGAATCTCCCGCCAGGCTGAACTCGAGCGCGTCGGCTTCGGCGTCCTGGGTGGCGGGGGCGGCAATGACAGACGCTTCCGGAGCTTCTGGTGAAGGCTCCGTGGAGACGGACGTCTCCGTGGCGAGGAGGCGCTCCGGCTTCGAGGCTTCGACGGCGACGGGCGCTTCCGGGACGGCCTTGAGATTCGTCGCCTCCAACAGCCCGCCATCCTTCGGAGTGTCAGCAGCGGCGATGGGTTCCTGCGCGGGTGCGTCGGGCGCGGCGTCCCAGACGGGTTCCGCCTCGGGAATGGCCTCGGGCTCGTGCGGAGCGGCGGACACCATCTCCTCGACGTCGAGGACCTCCGCGGCTTCGGCGGCCTGGGGCTTCTGCGGCTCGGAGGCCATCACCTCTTCGACGTCGAGGACCTCCGCGGCTTCGACGGCCTTGGGCGCATGCGGCTCGGCGGGCACCACATCCTCGACGTCGAGGACCTCCGCGGCTTCGACGGCCTTCGGCGCATGCTGCTCGGCGGGCACCACATCCTCGACGTCGAGGACCTCCGCGGCTTCGGCGGCCTTCGGCGCATGCTGCTCCGCTGCCAACACCTCTTCAACGTCGAGGATGTCCGCGGCTGCCTCGGCCTGAGACGCGTGCGGCTTGGCGGACATCACCTCTTCAACGTCGAGGATGTCCGCGGCTCCGGCGGCATTGGGCGCATGCGGCTCGGCGGACATCACCTCTTCAACGTCGAGGATGTCCGCTGCTTCGGCGACCGGGGCCGCTTGCGGCTCGGCGGACATCACGTCCTCGACGTCGAGGACGTCCGCGACATCCGCAGCGGTCGCGGCTGGCGGCTCCGCGGCCACGTCTCCGAGGATGTCGTCGTCGGACAGATCATCCCCGGTCAGGACCGCCGCGGGCTCGGGCGCCTTCTCGGGGGCGGCTGCGATAGGTGCGACGTCGAGCGACTCGGAACTCGGACTGACGTCGGCGTCGACGAGAAGCTCAGCGTCCAGCACCAACTCGGACAACGAAGAACTCTGAGAGGGATTGGCGGCGTTGGCCTTCAACGGTGCATCCGCGACGTCCGAGGCCACTTGCTTCGCGGAAGAGGCGTCCGCGAATGCATCCCCCCACTCTCCTCCGAGGTCCGGCACCAGGTCGCTAGCTGCCGGGACTTCCTCGACGGAGACCACCGCAGGAGCCGCGTCCTCAACAGCCGCCGTAATGGCGCGGTTCACCCCGGACGGACGTCGAGCCGCTGGGGGCTGGGCTCCACCGGCAGACAGCTCCATGACAGGAATTGAGGCACTCGCCACGTCCTGGGCAGTCCCCTCTGGGGAAGGCGCACCGGGCGCAGCCTGTGCCGTCTGCACGCTTTCTGGAACGAGGCCGCCACTCACGTCCCCAGACAGGCCCTGAGACGCAATGACAGGCGCGCCGCCTTGAGAGGCAATCGCTACGCCAGACAGGCCTTGGGCTCCATTCGTCGGGACAGACGACCCTTGAGCCGCCGTCGCGGACGACAGGCTTCCGGGCGGCACACTCGTCGAGCCCTGGGCCATCGCGGCCGGAGTCCCCGGTGGAGGCACGGCGACAGGACCTGGAGCGCCAGGACGAGACGACGGAGGGACGGCGACACCCGGCGCGCCAGCAACCGAAGGCACGGCTCCAGACGGAGGCCCTTGCCGCGGCGGCGCCCCCGGAGGAAGCGGCTGGCCCCCCGCGGCGACAGGACGTCCCTGCATGGCATTCGGCGGCACGGCGCCCGGAGGCCCCATCGGACGCGCACCCGGAGGAGCCCCGACACCGGGACCCCCAGGCGCGGTCGGAGGACGCTGCCCCGGAGGAACAGGCCCCGCGCCACCAGGAGTCATCACCACCGGCGCGCCCGGCGGAGGCCGAGGCGCCGCTCCCGGAGGCATGCCCGGAACTCCCGGCGGAGGCCCTGCGCGGACCATGCCCGGGGGCATCGGCGCGCCCGGGGGCATCGGTGCACCCGGAGGCCCCACCGGTCGCGGCCCTGGCGCACCCGGCGCAGCGGGACGCATGCCCGGAGGCGGTGTCTTCGGTACAGCAGGGATCCCCGTCGCGGAAGGTCGAACCGCCGGAGGCACGGGACCCGTTCGCCCGATCATCCCGGGAGGCTGCGCGCCCGGTGGAGGCGCCGCACGCGGAGGCATTCCGGCTCCAGGAGGAAGCCCTCCCGAAGCCAACGGCGCGGCGCCCGGCGGAACCGACCCAGGCGCGACTCCCATCGGCGCAGCCCCCGGCGGAACCGCCCCAGGCGCGGCCCCCGGCGGAATTGCCCCGGGCGAGCCCCCCAACGGCGCGGCCACAGGCGAAACCGCTCCAGGCGCGACTCCCATCGGCGCGGCCACAGGCACTCCCGGAGCCACCGGCCCAGGCGCCGGCATTCCCGGAGCCGCTGGCGGCAGTCCGCCCACCGCGCCCTGCCGGGCCACCATGCCCGGAGGCTGAGCCACCAGCCGGGGCGGCCCGGCCGGAGGACTCCCAGCGGGCCGAGCCATCTCGATGACCGGCGGAGCCCGCACCGGCTCCCCCATCACGATGTCCGGAAGCTCCTCGCCGACGATGGCCGCTTCGGCGAGGTCCGCGTCGGCCTCCAGTTCCTCCGAGTCATCACTGAGGAACTGTCCCGGCGCGAGCCCGCCGAACATCCCCGCGACCTCGGGCTCCGCGCGCACGGGCGCGGGCGGAGGCGGCATGGCCGGCGGCGGCACGACCACCGGCGCCGCCATGCCGACTGGCGACACCGCCGCCATGGACACCGAACGGCGCGCGGGCAACGGAATGGCCGGCTTCAGCGGGCGCGTCGGCCGGTCGATGTCGTAGCGCAGGCTCAGGTAGTGGAACAGCCGCAGCTCCGGCACCACGTACGGGACGATGCGCATGCCGGTGATGAACCCGAGCGCATCCGTGGTCTGCAGGTCCAGCGGGTTGGCCATCGCGACCTTCAGCCGCCGGCCCTCCACCGCGAGTGGGAACGCCTGGTGCTTCTCCGCCTGATCCGCGGTGAGCAGCTTCAGCGTCGCATCGGTGACGGCGTCGAAGTCCGCCTCCATCGCGACGGGTAACCGGGTCAGCTCCCCCAGCACCATGCCCACCGTCTCGATGTCCAGGAACCCCAGCTCCACGAGCCGGGAGCCCAACCGGCCTCCGTGCACGAGCTGCGCGCTCATGCCCTGGTCGAGCTGCGCCTGCGTCAGGAGGCCCTTGCGGACCAGCGTCAATCCCAGCTTGTCGCCCATGTCGGCCCGCAGTCTAAACGGCTTCGCGGTGCCAATGAGAGGGTGCGCACGAATACGACCTGCGCGCCCGTCCTGCACGCCTGCCTGCCTCGGACGTGGGCCCTGGGACCCGGTGCCGGTGCACCCGGAGCCTCAGGTTGGGAGGGAAGGCCCCTACTCCGTGTAGAGCTCCGCGGAGGCGTACGCGACGCCGTAGTAGCCCCCTGTCACCAGCACCTTGCCCGAGGGGAGCAGGGTCGCCGTCTGGGCTTCCCGCTCGATGAGCATGCTGCCCGTGTTCGTCCAGACCTCCGGCTCCGGGTCGAAGATCTCCGCGGTGCGCGTGAAGGTGGAACCGCCGTTGATGAAGACGGCCCCCCCGGCGATGAGCACCCGGCCCGAGGGCAGCACCGTCGCGGTGTGGTCCATGCGGGCGATGGCCATGTTCAAGGCGCTGCTCCACTGACCCGAGGCCGGATTGAACACCTCCGCCGTCCGCGTCCAGGACGAGCTCCCCGCCACGGTGCGCCCACCGGTGACGAGCACCTGGCCCGAGGGCAGCACCGTCTGCGTGTGGTAGCGGCGGGGCACCGCCATGGAACCCGTGGCCTTCCAGGTGCCGGAGGCTGGCGTGTACAGCTCCGCCGTCGCGATGGGCGACCCGGTGGCCCCCTCACCGCCCGCCACCAGGACCTGCCCCGAGGGCAGCAGCGTCGCACCGGCGAGGTGGCGCGGCACGGTGAGGCTTCCCGTCGCGATCCACCGGTGGGTGACGGCGTCATACAACTCCGCGCTGGCGAGCTTCGTCCGGGTGCCGCCCAGCCACTGCTCGCCGCCCAGCACCAACACCCGGCCCGTGCCCAGCAGCACGGCGTGGTGGGTGTCGCGCGCCGAGAGCATGTTCGGGGCGGCGGTCCAGGTACCCGCCAGCGGGTCGTACAGCTCGGCGGAGGCATGCGAGTCGGTGTTGGAGTTGGCGGCGACTTGCCCACCCGTCACGAGCACGCGGCCATCCGGAAGCAGCGTCGCGGTGTGCTGGGTGCGAGGCACGGACATGCTGCCGGTGGGCTGCCACGTGCCCGTGGCCGGATCATAGATCTCCGCCGAGGCCACGGCGCTCTGGGCGGACGAGGCCGTGTTGTATCCGCCCGCCACGAGCACCCGGCCGTCCTGGAGCAGCGTGGCGGTGTGCCTCAGCCGGGCGGTCCCCATGGGCCCCGTGCTGCTCCAGCCCACGGGGCCGCACTCCACCAATCCCGTGAGCCTGAACTGCTTGGACGCGCTCAGGCCGTCGCCGTTGCGCACCAGGACGGTGACGAGCGGCTGCGCGCCCCACGGGAGGCAGCTCGGGGCCGTCCAGGGGACCTCGCTGGAGTTGCCCGCGTGGACGGGCGTGCCCAGCGTGCCGGCACTGGCCGACCACTGGAAGGTCAGCGGGAGGGGCTGCCCGTCTCGCACCGTCACGCGAAACGTCATCGCGGGCAGCACGGGCACGCTGGCCCCCGCGGGCGAGGTGCTGATGATTTCCGGGGGGAAGCGCACGGCGCGCGGGGCCCCCACGCACAAGCGCAGGGTGCCCTGGGCCACCCCACCCCGGCCGTCGGTGACGCTGACCGTGATGGGGCAGCGGCCGCAGGAGGTCTCGGTGGGACGGGGCTTCTCGTGGGGGATGAAGGTCGCGGTGGCGGACGTGGCGTTCGTCCACGCCCCCGGGCAGCTGGCGGTCCATTGGTAGGAGAGCGGGTCTCCATCCGACTCGACGACCGCGGCCGACAATTCGGTGGGCTCGTTCACCTCCACCTGGGTGCGCGAGGCGGTGACGTTCGTCACCTGGGGCCACGTGTTGAGGCTCGCGGTGAGGACGGCGCCTCCTTGACCCGACGTCACCGTGAGCGTGAAGGAGATCGACGCCGAGGCCCCGTGCGAGTCCGTCACCGTCAGCGTGAGGAGGACGGGCCCTTCCGTCTCGGGAGCCGTCCAGGACGTCACGGGCTGCGCCAGTGAGGAGAAGGTGCCGGCCTGGGCGCTCCAGGCATACGTGAGCGTGTCGCCCGCGTTGTCGGTGACGCTGGCGGTGAGCTGGACGGTGCCTCCCGGTGTCACGGTGCTGACCGACGCGGTGACGGAGTTGATGCTCGGCACCGCGTTGTCGAAGGGAGGCGGGGTCTCCACCGGCTGGAGGGTCAACGCCACGGCGACCGGCTGCGCTCCGGTGATGGTGACGTCCTGGGCCTGGCCCTCGAAGCGCTTCACGCCCGCCGCGTCGAACGCCTGCGCGGTGAAGAGGCGCTGGGAACCCACGGGAATCGCACTGAGCGCGCCGCTCCAGTTCCCGTCCTCACCCTTCACCAGCGCGCCGGAAATGGCCGCCATGCCGGGCGCTGTCACGTTGACGGTCACCTGGGTGATGGACTCCGCGCCCACCGCCCCTTGAACCATCGCCACCAGCTGCGCGCTGCCCGTGGACGGCTCCGAGCCGCAGCCCGCGAGCACCGCCCAGAGTCCCAGCAGCAGAAAGAGCCCCCGCCTCTTCCAGATGTCTTGCATTGCCCGGACGCTAGCCGAGCAGGCGGCCGGGCACCATGCCCCTGGGGTCAGTAAGCGTTCTTCGACAGGAAGCCGCCCAGCGCGGTGCGCAGGAGGATCTTCAGGTCCATCAGGAGCGACCAGTTCTCGATGTAATAGAGGTCGTACTCGATGCGCTTCTGGATGGACGTCTGGCCGCGCAGGCCGTTGATCTGCGCCCAGCCGGTGATGCCGGCCTTCACCTTGTGGCGCAGGTGGTAGCGCGGAATCTGGCGCTTGAACTCCTCGATGAAGACGGGCCGCTCCGGGCGCGGGCCCACGAGGCTCATGTCGCCCCGGAGCACGTTGAAGAACTGGGGCAGCTCATCCAGCGAGTACTTGCGCAGGAACGTGCCCACCGGCGTGCGGCGCGCGTCCACCGCGCTGGCCATGGTGGCGCCCTGGGCTTCGGCGTCCACGCGCATGGTGCGGAACTTGAGGATGTGGAAGGTGCGCCCGTCCATGCCCATCCGCTCCTGGCGGTAGAGGATGGGGCCCTTGCTGGTGAGGCGCACCAGCAGGGCGGTGAACACCATCATCGGCGCGCTGACGGCGATGGCCACCAGTGAGAAGAGCACGTCGAACACGCGCTTGGCCACGCGGCTCCAGCCGTCCATGGGGTCGCCCTGGAGGCTGATGATGGGCAGGCCGCCGAACTCCTCCAGGCCGCCGTACAGGGTGATGTACTGGTACAGGTCCGGCACCACCTTGACGTCCACGGTGCGCAGCGCCAGCTGCTCCATCAGCGGCTTCACGCGCGCCTGGTCCTCCAGCGGCACGGCGATGATGACCTGATCCACCGGGTGGGCATCCAGGTAGGCCTCCACCTGTCCCACGTGGCCCACCACGCGCACGCCGCCCACCCACTGGCCGACCTTCTCTTCTTTGAGCGACAGCACGCCCGTCACGCGGAAGCCCAGCTCGCGGTGGCTCTCCACCGTCTCGATGGTGCGCAGCCCCAGCTCCTCCTCGCCGATGACGAGGATGGACTTGAGGTTGTAGCCGCGCCGGCGCACCTCGCTGAGCAGGTGGCGCATGACCATGCGCGACAGCGCGATGAGCGTGAAGGCGTAGACGACGAAGATGGCCAGCGTGAGGCGCGAGTAGCGCTCGCGGATGAAGTACGTCACCGCCACCAGGATGAGCGTCGCGGTGATGGTGGCCTTGAAGAGCTCGAACAGCTCCCCCATGTGCGAGCGCGCGCGGTTCGTCGCGTACAGCCGCGCCCGCTGGAACGTCACCGGGAAGATGATCAGCACCATCACCAGGGAGACGAAGGTCTCGGCCGGGGGCGGGATGCCCTCGGTGATGGGGAACACGCCGCTGAAGCGGGTGAAGTACGCAAGCACGAACGCCACCGCGAGCATCCCCGCGTCGGCGGCGACCTTGATGGACGTGTAGAAGCGCTGCAGGCGACCGAACACCGCGATGACTCCTGACGGGGGACGAGGACCGTCCGTCGGATGCAAGACACGCACCCTGAGCCCCGGGAGCCCTCAAGCGCCCAGGCCCCTCCCCCGGCGCGGCGTCCTATCACGGGCTTTTCCGTGAAACCAAGGGGTTGCACCGGAGGGCAGCGGACAGAAGACATCCCGCCGGGCAGGCAGGCCTCGGGAAACTGGGGAGGGCGCGGACAGCGCTGTCACACCGCTGGGGAGGACGGCGACATGCCCAGCAGGGCCTCCACCTCCGCCTGGATGGCCTGCTGGAAGCGGGCGCGGCTGAAGCGCTCGGCCTGGGCGCGGGCGTCCTCGGGGCGGAAGGTCTGCTCCCAGGCGTCGAACTGGCGCACGGCGGCGGCGAGGGACGCGGGGGTCTGCTCCGGGAAGAAGAGACCCGTCCTGGGAGTGACGGTCTCCAGCGCGCCGCCCTTGCCGAAGGCGATGACGGGCCGTCCGGTGGCCTGGGCCTCCAGGGGGGTGATGCCGAAGTCCTCCTCGGGGGTGAAGAGGAGCGCGCGGGCGTCGCGGTAGAGGGCGGGGAGCGCGCTGTCGGGCACGTTGCCGAGGAACCGGATGTGGGGCGGAAGCGGGCCGGACGTGAGGCGGGAAGCCTCCTGCCCCGTGCCCACGACCCACAGCGGGGTGTCCAGGGTGCGGAAGGCCTCCAGGGCGACGTCCAGGCGCTTGTAGGGGGCGAAGGCGCCGAGCCACAGGAAGTAGCCGCCCTGCCCTCCCCCTTCGAGCGGCACCTGGGTGAAGCGCTCGAGCTCCACGGGGGGCGGGACGACGGAGGCGTCACGGTCCCAGAAGCGGCGGATCTTCCCGGCGATGTGCCGGGAGTTGGCGACGAGGCGGTCCACGCGCTGGGTGGAGGTGCGGTCCCAGTGCTGGAGGTAGGGGCGCACGGCGAGGGCGGCGGCGCGAACAGGGAGGCGGGTGCGGCCGGGGCCGAAGTACTCGTCGAACAGGTCCCACATGTACCGCATGGGAGCGTGGACGTAGCTCAGGTGGGGCACACCGGGAGGCGCGTGGATGCCCTTGGCGACGCAGTGGCTGGAGGACAGGACCAGGTCGTAGTCGCCGGTGATGCGCAGGGCTTCGATGGCGCGGGGGAACAGCGGCAGGAAGTGCCGGTAGCGCGAGTGGATGCCGGGGATGTGCTGGAGGAACGACGTGGTGATGCGCCGGTCCTCGATGCGCGGGGACTGGCTGCCCGGCTGGTGGATGAGGGTGTAGAGGTCCGCGCGGGGGAACAGTTCGCAGAGGGCGTCGAGGACGCGTTCTCCGCCGCGGTGGGTGACGAGCCAGTCGTGGACGAGGGCGACCTTCACGGGAGGGCCTTCTAGCACTGGCGCGGCGGTGCGGGGGGAAGGCGGCGTGTGGTAGGCCAGGGAGCGTGCCTTCTGTCCTGCTCGACTTGAGAATGGTGCGCGGTCAGCTCCACGGCATCGCGAGGTACGCGCTGGAGCTGGCGCGCCGGCTGCCCGCCCTGGCCCCGGACCTGGAGTTCTCCGCGCTGGTGCCGGCGAAGGGCCTGCCAGACGACCTGGGAGATTTGACGCCGACGATTCCGCTGCACCGCTCCAGGGCCGGGTACCTGTCCCCGACCGAGCAACCGTTGCTGGCGTACGAGCTGACGAAGCTGAAGCCGGACCTGTTCCACGCGACGTCGTTCTCGTTGCCCCTGTTCTGGCCGGGCAAGTTGGTGGCCACGTTGCACGACGCGAACCACCTGGCGCTGGCGGACCAGTACACGCCGGTGCAGGCCATTTATTACAAGGCCGTGGTGGGCCCGCGGGCGCGGCTGGCGACTGCGCTGATCACGGTGTCTGACTTCTCCCGGGAGGAGCTGGGGAAGTATCTGAAGATGTCGCCGTACCGGTTCCAGGTGATCCACAACGGCGTGGATTCAAGGTTCCAGCCGCCGACGGCGAGCGAGGCAAAGGCGTTCCGGGAGCGGCATGAGCTGCCGGAGCGGTACATCGCGGTGGTGGGCAACGCGAAGCCGTTCAAGAACCTGGCGATGCTGGGGAAGTTCGCGCCGGATCTGCCAGTGCCCCTGGTGCTGCTCGCGGGCAAGGGCGCGGTGGCGCACGAAGTGGGCTTGCACGAGAACGTCATCGACCTGGAGCAACTGCCGGAGTCGGAGATGCCGCTGTTCTACGGGGCCGCCACGGCGCTGCTCCTGCCGTCGAAGTACGAGGGATTTGGATTGCCTGCGCTTGAAGCCATGGCGTCCGGGTGCCCGGTCATCGCAGCGGACACGACGGCATTGCCGGAAGTCGTCGGGGACGCAGCACTGCGAGTCCCTCCCGACGACGTGAAGTCCTGGCATGAAACAACGCTACGAGTTCTCAGAGACGAGAACCTGCGCCGGAGTCTGATGGAGCTGGGTCGGGAGCGAGCGTCCCGGTTCACCTGGGACCGGTGCGCTCAACAGACCCTTGGTGTCTTCAAGCGAGCCCTTCAGGGAAGACAGCCGGTGCGGCCATGACACTGCGGCGTAAAGGGACGAGGCGCATCGTCGTCGATGGGACGAACTATCGTTGGACGGTGGCTCCGAATGATGAGCCTGGACTCGGCATCGTCGTCGAGCGCGAGTCGGGAGGCGGCCAGCGCATGCTGACCTGGGTGGAGCACGGAACGATCATCGCCCCGGGCCTCGTGCGGGATGTCATCGTCCACGCTCTCGAAGCCGGATGGAACGCCGAGCAGCCAGGACCCGAGTTGAGCTTCCGGCGCGAATGACCATGACGTCCCATTGATGGGGTCGTCCCAGAGAACGCAGGCGAGGGCTGTTCGCCTGTCAGTCCCTAGAATTAGGTAAAGCTCAGTGCTTTAGCCCTACGGTTCTCCGCGTTAGATTCCGACAACTTCCAATTTCGAGGGCTCTCCGTGCGCAGCAGAGAAAGCGACAAGGACGACCGGCTTCAGCAGTTCGTTGAGTGGGCGGGAAAACTTCGGGGCGACGAAAAGGGTGAAGCCCAGCTCTTTCTTGAGCACCTTTTTCAAGCTTTCGGTCACAAGGGAATTGTCGAGGCAGGTGCAGTTCTCGAGCATCGCGTCCGCAAGAAGATGGGCGTGAAGACAACGACGAACTTCGCGGACCTCGTATGGAAACCCCGCGTCCTCTTCGAAATGAAGGCGAGAGGCGCGCAGTTGGAGCGCCACTATCGCCAAGCGTTCGAGTATTGGATGCACTTGGTACCGAAACGCCCTCGCTGGGTCGTCCTCTGCAACTTCGACGAATTCTGGATTTACGACTTCGACGTTGAGGTCGAAGAGCCTGTCGACAGGGTCAGACTGGAGGAATTGCCCAGTCGTTCTGGGGCCTTGGCGTTCATGCGGCTTGCCGAAGAAAAGCCCGTCTTCAATGTGAACCGCATTGACGTAACCAAGGCAGCGGCTGACCTTGTTGCCGGTGTTTTCAACAGCCTTGTCGAGCGGAGGAATGATCGCGAGGCGGCGCAGCGCTTCGTCCTACAGTGCGTCATGGCGAAGTTTGCTGAGGACTTAGAACTTCTGCCCAACGAGCTTTTCACGCGCATCCTCAACGAGAGCCTTGAAAGCAAGCGTCCGAGCGACACCGCGTATGACCTTATCGGTGGTCTATTCCGGCAGATGAACTGCAAGCAACCGGCAATGTCAGGCCGGTTCAAGGAGGTCGAATACTTCAATGGCGGACTCTTTAGGGACCCGACCCCACTTTCACTGACGAAGACGGAGTTGGAATCGCTATACAGCGCAGCCATTCAAAACTGGAGCAAGGTAAATCCGGCGATCTTCGGAACCATCTTCCAGGCAAGCATGGACAAGGCCGCGCGCCATGCCTACGGCGCTCACTTTACAAGCGAGAGCGACATTCTAAAAGTCGTCACGCCAACAATTGTGAAGCCGTGGCAAGAGCGCATTGAGGCAGCAAGAACGCTCGAAGAACTGCTGGACCTTCGGCGCGACCTGCTGGAATTCCGCGTACTTGATCCAGCATGCGGAAGCGGCAACTTTCTCTACGTTGCTTTTCGCGAGATGAAACGCATCGAAACTGATTTGATGCTCGCGATCAGAGAATTCAAGGGCAAGAAGGCTCGCGCGGTTACCCGTGGCTATCTAAGCGTAAAGCAGTTTTATGGCTTCGACCGACTACCATTCGCCGTTGAATTGGCGAAGGTTACGTTGCTCCTGGCAAAAGAACTGGCCCTAGCAGAGGCCCAGAAAATCTCCGCAGAGGGGCAGGCAAGCCTGGAATTTGAGCAACCTTTGCCACTTGACAATCTAGACGAGAACATCCGCTGCACTGATGCCCTATTCACGGAGTGGCCCAAGATAGATGCTATCATTGGCAACCCGCCATTCCAGTCCAAGAACAAGGCCCTCGCAGAGTTCGGACAGGAGTACTTGGATCGTCTTCGGAACGCATTCCCGGAAGTTCCAGGCCGTGCAGACTATTGCGTGTACTTCATCCGCAAGACGCATGATCACCTTCCAAGAAATGGCCGCGCAGGCCTCGTCGGAACAAACACAATTCGTCAGAATGAATCTCGCGAGGGGGGACTCGATCACATTATCCAGACTACTGGAACCATTACCGAGGCAGTTTCGACCCAAGAATGGTCTGGTGATGCAGGTGTTCATGTCTCCATCGTCAACTGGGTAAAGGGCAAGACCAAGGGAAAAAAGGCGCTATTCACGCAATCGCCCAGTGGAGACTGGAGCAGGGTCGAACTAGAAACGATTAACGCAAGCTTGACCGCAACCATCGACGTGACTAGCGCGCAAACGCTGCTAGTAAACGCGAACTCCGGTGTCTGTTACCAGGGGCAAACGCACGGGCACGAGGGGTTTCTGCCGAAGAAGGATGACCTCGAACGCATCCGGGCGGATTCAACCTCACGAAAGGTTCTGCATCCATACATCACCGGCGACGAAATTCTGGGCAACCTGAACAGCAAACCCACAAGATGGATCATCAACCTAAATCACTGTGAAGATTCATTCACTGCAATGGAGCATCAGGCTGCATTTACGCATCTCAAGCGGGAAGTCGAACCCGACATATCAAAGGCCGCCCGTGAGGAGCGCGAAAAAACAAGAAAAGCGACTGGACCTCGACAGGGCCATGCGAAGCGGTGGTGGCGTCATTGGCGAGGTCGCGATGAGATGATTCAGGCCATATCTGGCCTAAGCCGTTATGCTGCATGCTCTCGGGTCACGAAACGACCGATCTTTACTTTCATTTCGTCGGCCATTCATCCAAGCGATGTGGTTCAGGTATTCGCTCTGGAGGATGACTACTCATTCGGAATACTTCAATCGTCTCTACACTGGCAGTGGTTCATGGCTCGTTGTTCGACACTGAGGAACGACTTTCGCTACACCTCGGACACTGTTTTCGATAGCTTCCCCTGGCCTCAAAAGCCGACCTTCAATCAGGCTCGGACAGTTGCAGACACAGCCATCGCTTTGCGCCAGCTTCGCAACGACGTAATGACAAAACACAAGTGGAGCCTGCGCGACCTCTACCGGGCGTCCGAGCAAGGGGGCAACAATCCACTGATCGGGGCGCAGATGGCGTTGGACCGTGCAGTCGAGGCTGCTTACGGTATGAAGTCGAATGCGGACCCGCTCACGTTCTTGCTGAAGCTCAATCTGGATCTTTCAGCATCTGAGGCTAAGGGCGATGAGATCGTTGGCCCAGGACTGCCTCAGGTGGTGAAGGATCCCAAATCCTTCACCTCAAACGACTGCGTTCGCGCGACTTAAATACAAAATTAAGACAACCAAGTCCAATGAGCTACTTGGACACTATCGCTGGACGATGAGCCCGGACTCAGCATCGCGGTCGAGCACGAGTCAGGGCACGAACAGCGCATGGTGAACTGGGTGGAGCCCGGAGCGGTCGTCGCTCCGGGCCTCGTCCGGGCTGCCATCCTCCACACTCTCGAAGCAGGCTGTCCCCTGAGCATTCAGGGGACGAGTTGAATCTCTGGCGCAATTGACTCTGGTGTCCCATCGCGCACAGCGGAGTGCGAAGCGTTCCATGTTCAGCCCCGTGACTTCACGCATCCATGCAGGCCTGCTGGCCCGCGCCGTTGCCTGCGTGCTGCTCCTGGTTGCAGCGGGCGCGAGTGCCCAGTCGTCCAACTTGCCACAAGCCGCAGCGCCGAAGGCCGTGTCGCTCACCGTGAGTGGCGGTGTGTCCCTGGGTACATATGAGGCCGGGTTCCTCTACTACTCAGGGACGTCCTCACAGGGCGAACGCGCCGTGGATCTGCGGCTCGTGACGGGCGCCTCCGCAGGAAGCCTCAATGCCTTGCTGGCGATCATGGCGACTTGTGGCGTAGATGCGTCCACGCCGGGCCAGTCGTTGTTCTGGGATATCTGGGTTCCCATCGGGTTCAACGACCTCTTCATCCCGACATCGACGACTCCGCTCGGTGTCTTCTCTCGGGAGGCCCTGGAACGGCGCGCCTCTCATATCGAACAGGCCTGGAACCGAGGCCTGGATCGCTCCTGCGACGTGGTGCTCGGAGTTTCGACGACGCGCCTTTCGCCTCGTGCCCTTCAGGCGGCGAATGGACGGCTCGACCTGCCTCGGCTCGAAGAGAAGTTCGCCATCCGCATCCAGGGACGCGGGCCCGGACGCCCTCCTCGCGCGACCAACTACACCACTCGCGAAGGGCGACGCCTGGAACTGCTCCTCGAAACTGACGAGCAAGGGGAGATCCCCTTCGCGAACCTGCGCGAGTTGCTGCTCGCGTCCATGTCCTTCCCCATCGCGTTCCCGCCCCAACCCCTGCGGACCTGCGCGCCGAAGGCCTTCTCGAAGACTGGGGTCTGCCTGCCTTCGGAGGCGAGGCGTGAGCTCTTCATCGATGGCGGCGTCTTCGACAACACGCCACTGCGTCTGGCCGTGGGGCTTGCCCGTGATGGTCTTCGAGAGACTGCTGACGGCAAGCTGGAGTGGCGTCCCGTTCCCAATCCGGATGTGCGCACGACGCCTCCCGGCATCGCGTTCGCATTCATCGACCCGGACGCCACGGAGTACCCGGTCGCACCGCCTGCACAATCCGGTGCAGGACCTGCGTCCCTGCCGGGAACACTCGCGGAGATCCTGGCGGCTTTCGTGGACACGGCGCGGTCCAAGGAACTGGCCATGCTCCTGGAGGAAGAGCCGGAAATATCCAAGCGACTCACCCTGCCCCGCCGACACTTTCCCGCGGCCGGAGCACCCCTGTTCGCGTTCCTGGGCTTCTTCGAAAGAAGCTTCCGTGTCTTCGACTTCTACCTGGGCATGTATGACGCCCGGCGGATGATGGATGACGCGTTCCGGGAAGGTCGGACGCCGTCGGAGCGGCCTCGCGCGACAGAAATGGATGGCATTGGCGGATGGCAGCCCTTCGCCTGCATGAGCGCCGTCTACGACTCCTTGCCGAGCGCTGAGCAGGCGTGTCAGGGCGAAGCGCTGGAGGACTTCCGGGCGCTGCTACAGATGTCCTTGGACCAGCTCTACGACGTATGCAGCAAGTCCGCCGGCACCGTTCCGCCGGGCACCTGGCGCAACGCGCACTGTGACCGCGCAATCGAGGGGCAACCACCGCCCCATGTACCGAGCCTCCATCCCAGCGAGTGGCCGGACTGGAAGCAGCGCAAAGAGGAATCAGAGTTGGCGTATTCGATGCGGCTATTGGGGGCCTATGGCTTCGGGTTCCGAGACCTTGGCGTCCCGAAGGGACAAGGAGACCAGGCCGTCCTGCGTATCCGCCATGAGCTCGGGGCCGCCGCCCACCGGCTCGCGGCAGTGCAGCCTCCAGCCGACGAGCCCACAGTTCGCTTCGCCAGTAAGCTCGCGGTGGACAGCATCAGCTACGAACCCCAGCGCCTGTCGCTGCACATCACGATGGGGCCCACGGAGAGCGAGCTGGGCTTGAGCGTCGGGGCTTCCGCGATGCCTCTGTCGTCCGGGCTCCGGTTCGCGGGTGCGCTTGGGTTTCGGGGACTCGAGGACGTCCTGTCCTCCGGCAGCAGCAGCGCTCCCTTTGGTGTGGTCCTCGCGGGAGGGCTGGAGTTCCAACCTCGCTCGGAGCAGACCTTCCTCTCGCAAAGCCGCCTCGCACTTCGCGCCGGATGGTTGTTCAGCGCGAACGACGACTACGGGACGAACGTCTGCACGGAGGGAGGCGCCAGCCATGTGACCGCGTGCTCGCGGCCCGTGGTCCAGGCGCTCGTGGGCATCACCTTCCTGGAGTTCCTCCGAGCCCAGGTGGTCGGTGAGTGGTTCCCGGGAACCAACTCCCGCAAGACGCTCTGGTCAGTGGCTCCAGGCATTGGCTTGGAGCTTGGGCTCTGACAACTCCTCGCGAATAACCAGGACGGGAACTCCCTGAGATCCGTGACGCGGGCGTAAAGTCACGTACATTCATGATCTCCATTCGGTCCATCGCGCTCTCCTGCCTCGTCGTGCTCGGCGTCTTCGCTGCTTGCAATGACGATTCCCCCAACCCACCTGACGGGACACCCGACGCCTCCGTGGAGATGTGCACCACCGAAGGCACCACGCAGTGCGGCGACACCTGTGTCAGCACCGATAGCGACCCGGCACACTGCGGAGGGTGCGACCAGGTCTGCACGAGCACCGAGGCCTGTGAGTCTGGTATCTGCATCCCCGTCTGTCGGATTGACGGCCAGCAGGTCGCAGCCGGAGCGGTGAACCCGGCGAACGCATGCGAGCAGTGCACGCCCGCGACGTCCGCCACCACGTGGACGCCGCTCGCCGACGGGGCGACATGCGGCTCGGGACAGATTTGCTCGGCTGGCGCGTGTAGCCCGAAGTGCTTCATCGACGGCGCGCTCTATGACGAGGGGACGCCGAACCCGACGAATGCCTGCGAAGTCTGCACGCCCGCGACGGCGACGACGACGTGGTCCCCCCGCGCGAGCATTCCGCTGCTGGTCGGCGGCACCGACATCGTGGCGCAGGGCTGGACGACGCTCTCACAGGCGCCGAACACGCTCACGTACGGCGAGGACTATGTCCGCCTCGCGACGTCGACGAACAGCGGTGCCCGAACGAGCGGTCAGTTGCTCATCGCGAAGACGAACGCGCTCGACCCTACGCAGCCGTTCAAGCTCCGCGTGACGATGCAGGTCGAATCGGTGAACACCCACAATCAGCTCGACAGCGGCGCGGCCATCCTGGGGAGCTTCACCAGCCCGTCCGGCAACACAACAGATCGATCGCAGATGATCTACCTGGACAGCGGGGCGATTGGCTGGGCGGATGACACCCAGGCCTCGGCGTTCCCCGTGGCCGATGGCGCGTATCACGTCTACGAACTCGCGGTGGATGCAACCAAGGTGGCGACGGTGAGCGTCGACGGTGTCACCAAGCTCACGCGGAACAACTTCGCGGCGACCGGCAGCATCGCCATCGGAGATCAGACCAACGATCCGAACGTCGATGGTGCTGTGCGGATCAAGTCGGTCGAGAAGCTCTGCCAGTGAGGCGCTCTTCTGTCCCCATGGATTGGCATGGGGACAGAATCACGTGTGGGCCATGATCGGGAACCGGTGGGCCTCTGGTGAGAACCGGAGGTTCCGCACGAACAGGTCGGCCTCCGTGTCCTCACCGGCCTCCACGGCACCGGGCCAGTACCGCTCCGGAGTGAATCCGAAGTGGATGGTCCGGATGGGCTGGTCAATCAACCGGGGGATCCAGGCTCGCAGGTCGAAGGGTTCCCGGGCGAAGACATCGTCGAGGTAGAGCGTGTCTCCCTCGACACCCGCGAACACCCATGCTTCCGAGCCCAGCTGACGCAGGGGCCTCGCGAAGCCATTGGCTACGGGCCAGCTCGCCACCGTCGCGTAGCCTCGCGCGCCGAAGCGTTCCGTCGAGGGACGCCCTTCGCTGGAGAGCGTGGCGAGTCCAGCGCGCACTTCCGCGTCATCCAGATTGAGCGTGGGCGCGGGCGGGCCAGCCGGCACGGCATCGTAAGGGCAAGCGAACAACGTCTGCATTTGAGGCTGGAACCCGAAGCGCGGGTAGAACTGGCGCACCTTGGGGTTGGCGAAGAGCAGCACGGGCGCGTCCCCACACGCGTCCAGCGCGGCGTTCATGACCGCGCGCGCAAGTCCCCGGCCACGATGCGACGGCAAGCACCCCACGGCTCCCAGCTGATGGGCCAGCACCTCGCGCCCTTCCAACAGCAGGCGCATCCGCATCACAGAGCTGTTGGCCACCACGCGGCCGTCCGCAATCAGCGCGAACGCACGGTAGTCGTCGTTCCACTCTCCCCATGCGCGCCAACGGCGGAAGTCCGCGCGGCGGAACACCTGGGGTACGTAGTCACAGAACAGCTCCTGCAATCCGGTATCGACCTGCCTGATTTCGGTGACCGCAACGGACTCCATCACACGCCCCCAATCAGCTTGAAAACTCAATCAGGTCCATGGCGGGCCGGCGCCTCGGACTCACACAGCCCCAGCCCCCAGATGAGCATGAACGACAGGTGCACGCTGGGGTGGAACGGCAGGTAGTGCACCAGGGCCAGGACGTGGAAGCCCACGAAGGACAGCAGGGCTCCCGTGGCCGGAATCGAACCCGCCCGATGCCTTCGCACCAGCGCCCTCGCCAGCAGGACGTGCATCGTCGCCAGCAGCACCAGCCCCACGAGCCCCGTCTCCGCCCAGGCCGTCAGCCAGAGGTTGTGGGAGTCCGTGGCCAGCAGGTCCGTGATGCCTGTCTCCGCCTGCGTCGCCAGGGCCGCGGGTTTATGATTGCCGAAGCCCACGCCCGCCCAGGGGTGCTCCCGCACCAGCCTCCAGCCCACCGACATCGCCAGCGACCGCTCCCCGCTGCCGAAGAGGTTGTCCACCGCCTTGCCGAACCGCTCCCGCCACGCGGGCGTCAGCAGCACCACGGCCACCAGTGCCACCGCCACTCCGAGCCCGGCCTTCCGCGCCGTCCCTCGCAGCAACAGCAGCAGCGCCAGCACGCACACGCCCAGCGCCGCTCCCAGCGCTGCCCTCGCGAACGCGCCGTAGATGGACAGCAGCAGCCCCAGCACCATCACGCCGGCCAGCACCCGCCGCCGCGTCACCTTCGACCGTCCCATCACCGCCAGCGCGGGCCCCAGCACGGCAATCGCTCCGTGCGCGAACTTCAGCCGGTGGAAGAAGAAGCCTCCCGCCGCGTACCTCGGGTTCTCCTCCGTTCCGAAGTTCTCGTGCAGGCGCGCCAGGCTCAGCTTCGTGAACTTCGGCGGCTCCCAGGGCCACGGCACCCGGTGCTGGAAGAAGCCCAGTGCCGCCGCCGCCAGCCAGCCTCCCGCGATGAGGCTCCCCAGCATCAGCCACGGCACTCCCAGCGTCCCGATGCACGCGACCGCCGCTCCCGCCACCGTGTCCAGCGCCTGGCCGTACCTCGCGCCTCGGGGCCACTTCGTCGCGGCTCCCGTCATCAGCGCCACAGCCGGGGACACCAGCTGCCAGGCGCACAGGGCGACGCTCGCCAGCACGAACGCCCTCACGTCCTTCTCCAGCCGCAGCCGCTTCGTCACCGCCAGTGCCAGGGCCAGCGCCGTGGCCAGGATGGCTCCGGCCTGGAGCACCGCCTCCGCCAGCACCAGCCCCACCGCGTAGAGCCCCAAGACCGCGGCGACCGCCGTCTTCCAGCGCCCTGACTCGACCGTCTTCGTATCCGTGCCCATGCCGTGCGCCTCGAACTCGCGAGGCCGGTGGACCCTATCCCACCTCGTGCTCCCCTGCCCTTCCGGACTGGACCCGGAATCCCCAGCGAGGGGCCCCGTCATCCCTTTTCACGCGCTTGACGTTGGCGCTCCAGACGGGCACGCGTTACCCAGGGTCCTTTCCCAGGTCCCCCTTCCGACATGCGCACCACCCATCGACCGTTCACCACCCTGGCTCTGGCGCTGTCCCTCTTCGTGGCCGCGCTGGAGATGACCGTCGTCTCCACCGCCATGCCCACGGTGGTCAGCGACCTGGGCGGCATCCAGCACTACGCGTGGGTCTTCACCGCGTACATGCTGTCCTCCACCATCACCGTCCCCATCTACGGGAAGCTCGCGGACCTCTACGGCCGCAAGCCCATCCTCCTCTTCGGCTCCGCCCTGTTCCTGCTGGCGTCCGTAGCGTGTGGGTTCTCCACGTCGATGAACATGCTCATCGCGTTCCGCGTCCTCCAGGGCCTGGGCGCCGGTGCCATGCAGCCCATCGCGATCACCATCATCGGGGACATCTACACGCTGGAGCAGCGCGGGAAGGTCCAGGGCGCGTTCAGCGCCGTGTGGGGCATCGCCGGACTCGCGGGCCCCCTCACCGGCGGCCTCATCGTGAAGTACCTCACGTGGCACTGGATCTTCTTCATCAACATCCCCATCGGCATCGCATCCATGGTGCTGCTCGTCGCGTTCTTCCACGAGCAGCTCAAGCCCAAGGTGCGTGCCCGGCTCGACTACGCGGGCGCGGCGCTGCTGTCCTCGGGCGTCGTGGCGCTGCTGTTCGGCGTGCAGGGCTCCGGGGCGACACTGCTCGCGCTTCCCGTCGCCGCAGTGCTCCTCACCGCGTTCGTGTTCGTGGAGCTTCGCGCCGCCGAGCCCATCATCCCGATGAGCATCTTCAAGATCCCCACCATCGCCATCTCCAACCTGGCCGGCGCCCTGTTCTCCGCCGCCCAGTTCGGCGCGACCACCTACGTGCCCCTGTACGTGCAGGGCGTGCTCGGCGGTTCGGCCACGATGGCGGGCGGGATGATCACCCCCATGATCGTCGGCTGGCCGCTGGCGAGCCTCATCGGCGGCAGGCTCATGGTTCGCACCGGATTCCGGCCGCTCATCGTCGGCGGGCTGGGGCTGGCCTCCATTGGCACCGTGCTGATGGCGCTGCTGCTCAAGCCCGGGGCTTCGCTGCTGGTGCCGCAGATCGCCATGGGGCTGTTCGGCATTGGCCTGGGCTTCGCGGCCATGGCCACGATGGTCGCCGTCCAGACCACCGTGGGCTGGGAGCTGCGCGGCGTGGCCACCGCGAGCAGCATGTTCTTCCGCACCATCGGCGGCTCGCTGGGCGTGGGAGTGATGGGCGGCGTGCTGGTGAATCAGCTCATGAAGGACCCCAACGTCCCCGTCAGCGCGGCCACGGAGCTGCTCGGCCCCGAGCACGGGCGCGGACTGGCTCCCGCCATCCTGGAGACGCTTGGCAGCGCGCTGAACACCGGCCTGTCCATCAACTTCTGGATCATGTGCTCGGCGATGATCGCCGCGTTCGCCGCGGGCCTGTTCTTCCCCAAGGTGAAGCGAGTCACCACGCCGGTGAACATGTCCGACGTCACCGCGTCCCACTGACGCCCGAGTCCTTCGAAGCCGCCGGGTTCCAGGAGCCGGCGCTCGCTGGAAGCCGGCGGCAGGTCATGCGCGGACGCGCACCGGCCTTGTCACCGGGCGCTGGCGCTCAGCGGCGTGCAGGTCACGGTGGCGGGCACGGCCCACAACGCGCTACCCCACACGCCGGAGTACGCCCTGAAGTAGATGGTGTTGCCCACGCCAGTGAACTCCTCGGGCCTTTCGCCTCCCGGGCTGGAGGTGGTGACGCGCCCCGTGCCCGCTGGCGTGCCATTCGTCACCTGCGGCATGAGCCCCATGTCACCCTCAAAGGAGCTGAAGAGCAGCGTGCCGGAGCCCGTGTCGAAGAGGGGCGAGCTGTACTCGTCGGCCGTGGTGAGTTCCTGGCTGAGCTGCCGTGTCCCTCCCGCCGTGCCGTCCGTCACCCACAGCCCGACCTGGCGAGGCGCGGGGCCCGGCGAGCTGATCGCCACGGACAGGTAGAGCTTGCCCCCCGACTCCTGCGAGTCCTGCACGTAGGGCGTGTTGTCCAACTGGCCCGGATAGGGATTGGGCAGCGTCGTCACCGTGCTCTTCCCGCCTCCGGAGAGCGACAGGCGGTTCAGCTTCAACCGCTCGCCCTCGTCGGCGAGCGTGGACAGGTAGACGTAGGAGCCCAGCGAGCCCAGCAGCCGCGCCTGCTTGCCGAAGGTGTCCAGGCGCACCGTGCCCGCCGCCGTCCCATCCGTCCGCCACACCTCCGTCCCGGAGGAGTCCTCCAGCGTGAACAACCCGGTGCCGCTCCCGAGGCCGCGCGCCGCCGTCACGAACGGAGCGCCCGCGTCCACGCGCTTGACGAGCCAGGTGCCCGCCGCCGTTCCGTCCGTCCGCCACAGGCGCGTGCCCTGGGTCGCGTCCTGGAGGAAGAACAGCAGCGCCCCACCCGCGTGCAGCGCGGGATAGGCCCGGGAAGACCCCGCGCCGAAGTCCACCACCCGGTACGTCCCCGCCGCAGTACCGTCCGAGCGCCACAGCTCCACCGCGCCCCCCGCGTTCCGGAAGAAGGTCAACGCGCCTCCCAGCGCGGTGAGGTTCGACAGGGCGGAGCCCGGAGCGCCCGGCGTGATGTCCTTGACGAGCAGGGTCCCCGCCGCGGTGCCATCACTCACCCACAGCTCGGAGCCCACCGCCGCGTCGTTCATCATGAAGAAGACCCGCGAGCCCACGGCCGTGAGGGACGCGAAGTCCCGGTAGTTCAAGCCCGCGGAGGGAAACTCCTTCACCGGCACGGTGCCCACCCCGGTGCCGTCACTGCGCCACAGCCCCGCCGTCCCCTGGTAGGGATCCGAGGTGAAGTACAGCGTGCCCGCGACGTTCGTCAGCCACTCGGGAATGGGCCGGTACGGCGACGGCAATGGATCCCCCGGCGCAAGGAAGTCCTTCACCTTGGTGGCCGCCATGGCGGGTGTGCACGCCTGAGCCTGGACCTGCTGCTCCTGGGCCGCGGGCGGCGCCATCTCCTGCGCACCACCACAGCCCACGAACGACAAGCCCGCAAGAATCCACCCGAATCGCATACGCATTTCCCAACTCCTTGTCAGACGAAAGCAAGGGACGGTGGGATGCGTGCCGATGACTGCCAATGCGGCCCGGAAGTGCCAGGGCTTGCGGTAAACACGACGGTCGCGGGAAGGGCGCCAAGCTGTCTGGAAACCGACGCGCCCGACTTTTCCCATCGCAGACATTGCATGGCGTGGGCCAGCTGGAGTCCCATCCATCCGGGGGATGTGCACGGCCTACACCTCGGGAGATGAAAGATGGCGGGTCCGCTGAGTGACGAGGAGCTTGGAAAGATTGACGCCTACTGGCGCGCGGCGAACTACCTGTCCGTCGGGCAGATCTACCTCAAGGACAATCCGCTGCTGGAGCGGCCCCTCACCCGAGAGGACATCAAGCCCCGGCTGCTCGGGCACTTCGGCACCACGCCCGGCCTCAACTTCATCTACGTCCACCTGAACCGCATCATCCGGAACCACCGGGCCAACATGATGTATCTCATTGGCCCCGGGCACGGTGCGCCCGGAATCATCGCCAACACGTTCCTCGAAGGCTCCTACACGGAGCTGTATCCCAACATCGAGCGCAACCGCGACGGCATGAAGCGCCTGTTCCGCCAGTTCTCCTGGCCCTACGGCGTCCCCAGCCACGACGCGCCCGAGGTCCCCGGCTCCATCAGCGAGGGCGGCGAGCTGGGCTACGCACTCCTCCACGCGTACGGCGCCGTGCTGGACAACCCGGACCTCATCGTCCCCTGCGTCGTCGGCGACGGCGAGGCGGAGACGGGCGCGCTCGCCGCGAGCTGGCACTCCAACAAGTTCATCAACCCCATCACCGACGGCGCGGTGCTGCCCATCCTGCACCTCAACGGGTACAAGATCGCCAATCCCACGGTGCTCGCCCGCATCGACGCCGACGAGCTGGAGGCCCTCTTCAAGGGCTACGGCTACACGCCCTACGTCCTGGAAGGCGACGACCCGAAGGACATGCACCAGCGGATGGCGCAGGTGCTGGACACGCTCTACGCCGAAATCACGCGCATCCAGCGCCACGCCCGGGAGAAGAACGACCCCACCCGCCCGCGCTGGCCCATGCTCGTGCTGCGCACGCCTAAAGGGTGGACCGGCCCGAAGGTCGTGGACGGCAAGCCCGTGGAAGGCACGTGGCGCGCGCACCAGGTCCCGCTGGAGGAGGTGCGCGACAACCCCGAGCACCTGAAGATCCTCGAAGCGTGGCTCCACAGCTACCGGCCCCGCGAGCTGTTCGACGCGAACGGCACCTTCCGCGAGGAGCTGGCGGACATCGCGCCCAAGGGCCGGCTGCGCATGGGCGTCAACGTGCACTCGAACGGCGGCCAGCTGCTGGTGCCGCTCGTGCTGCCGAGCTTCCGCGACTACGCGGTCGATCCGGGCGTGCCCGGCTCCCGGCAGGTCAGCGCCACCAAGGTGCTGGGCGGCTACCTGCGGGACGTGATGCGCCACAACCTGGCGACGAAGAACTTCCGCATGTTCGCCCCGGACGAGAACGCGTCCAACCGGCTCCAGGACGTGTACGCCGTCAGCGGCAAGAGCTGGGACGCGAGGCTGGAGTCCACGGACGAGAACCTCTCCGTCGATGGCCGCGTGATGGAGGTCCTGAGCGAGCACCTCTGCCAGGGCTGGCTGGAGGGCTACCTGCTCACCGGACGCCACGGCTTCTTCTCCTGCTACGAGGCGTTCATCCACATCATCGACTCGATGTTCAACCAGCACGCCAAGTGGATAAAGAGCGCCAAGGAGCTCCCGTGGCGCAAGCCCATCGCCTCGCTGAACTACCTGCTCAGCTCGCACGTGTGGCGGCAGGACCACAACGGGTTCTCCCACCAGGACCCGGGCTTCATCGACCACGTGGCCAACAAGAAGGCGGACACGGTGCGCATCTACCTGCCGCCGGACGCGAACACGTTGCTGTCGGTGACGGACCACTGCCTGCGCTCGAAGAACTACGTGAACCTCATCATCGCGGGGAAGCAGCTCTCGCCGGTGTGGCTGGACATGGCGAGCGCGGTGCGCCACTGCTCGGCGGGCATTGGCGCGTGGGACTGGGCGGGCAATGACGACGGCGACCCGGACGTGGTGATGGCCTGCGCGGGCGACGTGCCCACCCTGGAGACGCTGGCCGCGGTGACGCTGCTGCGCGAGTGGGCCCCGGAGCTCAAGGTGCGCGTGGTCAACGTGGTGGATGTCTTCACGCTCGCGCCCGTGCACGTCCATCCGCACGGGCTCAACGAGGAGGACTTCAACCGCCTGTTCACCACGGACAAGCCCGTGGTGTTCGCGTTCCACGGCTACCCCACGCTCGTGCACAAGCTCACGTACAACCGGGCCAACCACGGCAACATCCACGTGCACGGATTCAAGGAAGAGGGCACCACGACGACGCCGTTCGACATGACGGTGCTCAACGACATGGACCGCTTCACCCTGGCGCTGGATGCCATCCGGCACTCGAAGGCCGCGCGGCACCGGTTGGATGACGCGGAGCAGCGCTTCTCCGAGGTGCGCCAGCGACACAAGCTCTACGTGTCGGAGCACGGCGAGGACATGCCCGAGGTGGCCCACTGGAAGTGGAGCGTGCGATGAGCGACCCAGGCGCGGTGCTGGTCATCAACAGCGGCTCGTCGTCGCTGAAGTTCGGCCTCTACGTCGAACAGGGCGGCCAGGAGTCAGTGCGGTTCAAGGGCAGCGCGACCCACATCGGCGCGGAGCAGGGCCGGCTGGTCGTGAAGGACGGCACGGGGAAGCAGGTGCGCGCGGTGGATGTGCGGCATCCGTCGCAGGAGGACGCGTTCCGCGAGGCCGTGCGGCACCTGGAGGAGCTGGGCGGAGAGCGGCCCCACGCCATCGGGCACCGCGTGGTGCATGGCGGTCCCCACCTGCGCGCGAACCAGGCGCTGACGCCGGAGGTGATGAAGGCGCTGGAGGAGGCGAAGCACTTCGCGCCGCTGCACATCCCTGCGGCGCTGCGGCTCATCCGAGCCACCGAGCGGCAGTACCCCGGCGTGCCACAGTTCATCTGCTTCGACACAGCCTTTCACGCGACGCTGCCCGAGGTCGCGTCGACGTTCCCCCTGCCCCGCTCCGTGAGGGACCAGGGCGTGCAGCGGTACGGCTTCCATGGCCTGTCGTATGAGTCCATCGTGGCCAGGCTCGAGCCCCAGGTGCCAGCGCGCACGGTGGTGGCCCACCTGGGCAATGGCGCGAGCCTCGTGGCGCTGGAGCGCGGACGCTCCGTGGATACATCCATGGGCTTCACGCCCACGGGAGGGATTCCCAGCGGCACCCGCACGGGCGACCTGGATCCAGGCGTGCTGCTGTTCCTGATGCGCACGGGTGGCATGGATGCGGATGCGTTGGAGACGCTGGTGAACCACGACGCCGGGCTTCGGGGCTTGTCGGAGGGGACCAGCGACATGCAGTCCCTCACGCGCGACGCGGCGGCGGGCAACACGGCGGCCGCGCTGGCGGTGGACGTCTTCACCCGAAGCATCGCGAAGACGGTGGGCGCCTACGCGGCGGTGCTCGGAGGACTGGACCTGCTCGTGTTCACGGGGGGCATCGGGGAGAACAGCGCACGGGTTCGCGAGAGCGTGTGTGCGAGGCTGGGCCACCTGGGCATCCAGCTCGATGCGCAGCGGAACGAAGCGAGTGCGGAGGTCATCACGACCAATGCGTCACCCTGTCCAGTGCGCGTGCTGCCAAGCGATGAGGAGGTTCAGCTCGCCCGTCACACGCGCCGGCTCCTCGGCGGTTGAAGCCCCTACCCCTCCGGGCCCAAGTTCCACCCACACTGCCGGGAAGTGAGAATCCCGCCTGCCCCTCCGCGGGCGGGCGGCGACCCGCTCGAACCTGTCCGACAGTCGGACAGGTTTTGGAACTCCGCGGCCGCCCCGGCGTCTGCGCGACGCCCGGGCCGCGGAAACCTGTCCGACTGTCCGACAGGTTTTGGACGTCCTCGGCCGGGAGCCTCCATGGCATCCGACCCCAACGCCTGTCCGACAGTCGGACAGGTCTGGAGACCGGTCCGACTGTCGGACAGGTTTTGAATGTCCGCACCCGGAGGGGCGCCACGATGGCTGGGTCCTGGAAACCGGTCCTACTGTCGGACAGGTTTTGGAGGTCTTCGGCTGGGGGCTCCGTGACAGGCGGCCCGCGGAAACCTGTCCGACTGTCGGACAGGTTTTGACCGCTCCGGGCCCGGGCGGGTGTCCCCGGTGGCTCAGGCCTGCCGCGTCACGCTTCGGCGCGGGAAATGCAACAGGCCTTCGCGGCGCAGCCACAGGGCCGCCGCCACCACGGTCAGCAGCGTCGTGGGCATCCATGCGGCCACAGCGGGCGCCAGTCGCTCGGTGAGCACCAGCGTGCGGGACACCACCATCAGGCCCCACATCGCCACGGCGATGAGCAGCCCCTCCACCACCGCCGCCGTCAGGTGCCCTCGCCGGTTCGTCCTCAGCGCCAGCCCCACCGCGAGCAACGCCGCGGGCAGCCCCGCCAGCGGATACGCGAAGCGGTTGTGCCACGCGAGCTGGAAGGCCTTCGTCGCGAGCCCCACCTCCGCTCGCGCGATGATCTGCTCGCCCAGCTCTCCCAGGCGCATCTGCTCCGGACGGCCCGGCCGGATGCGGAACGTCGTCGCGCCCACGCCCAGCTCGTACTCCGCGGCGGGCTGCTGCGTCACGGACGTGCGCCCGTCCTCCGTGAACGTGCGCTCCACCACGTCCGTCAGCTCCCAGCGCGTGCCCTCCACCGAGCGCATCCGCCCCGCGTCCACGCGGCGCCGCAGCTTGAACTCCGGCGTCAGCGTGAAGATGGAGACGTTCTCGAAGCCCTCCTGCGGGTTGCCGCCTCGCAGGAAGAAGATGGAGTCCCCCCGCCGGAACCACTGCTTCGGCGTGTAGTACATCCGCCAGTCGCCCCAGCGGTTGAAGCGCTGCGTGGTGATTTCATCCACGCGCCGGCCCGCTCGCGCGGCCACCGTCTCGTCGAACGCCACCAGCCCCACGCACGCCACCAGCGCGCAGATGCCCACCGGCAGGTACAGCGCCGCCGGTCCGAAGGTGAGCGAGCGCAGCGCCGTGACCTCACCCTTCTTGCGCAGCGCCGACACCGTGGTGCCCGCCGCCAGCAGCAGCGCCGCCGGCCCCAGCTGCTGCACCGTCACCAGCGCCTTGTAGCCATAGAGCTTGAGCACATCCAGCACCCAGCCCTCGCCACCGTAGGCCTTCGCGCGGTCCACGAAGTCCACCACCAAGAACACCGCCACCACGCCCGCCAGGATGCCCAGCGTGTAGCGCACGTACGCGCCCACCACGTACCGGAAGAGGGTGCCCCTCATCGCACCGTCCCCGAACGCGTCACGCGGTACAGCGCGAACGCCCCCACCGCCATGAAGAGCACGTTCGCCAGCTGCCCCGCGACGAACACCGGCATCTGGCCCTTCTGCCCCATCTGCTCGAAGGCGCGGCTCAGGAGGTAGTAGAGGACGTAGCCGCCCAGCGTCAGCAGGTAGCCCCACGCGCGGCCCGACTGCCTGCGGCCAATCGCCAGCGGCGTGCCCAGGAGCGCGAACGCCACCGGCGCCACCGCGTTGCCCATCCGGCTGTGCAGCGCCATCAGGAAGGGCCGTGAGTCCTCGCGCCGCTCCTCCGCGTCCTTGGCCGCCGCCAGCAGCTCCGCCGGCGTCAGCTCCTCCTTCGGCGAGCGGAACCGGTTGCGCCGCGACAGCGACCCGCCCAGCCCCACGTTGATCTCCGCCTTCTCGAAGGCGACGACGCTCGCGTCCACCGAGGAGCGGTTGGCGCGGTGCACCTCGCCTTCCTTCAATTCAATCCGCAGCGCCTCGCCCCGCTCGGACGTGCCCACGCTGCCCTTGTGCGCCAGCACCAGCAGCGGCGAGCTGGGGTCGCGGTCGTCGTGCAAGAGCACGTTCGTCCACCCGCCGCCCTTGGGCGCCACCTTCTGCGCGTACAGCGTCAGGTCGCTCAGGTCCTCGTAGAAGACGCCGGACTTCACGTCGCCCGCGACGTTCTTCTGGATGACCTCGCCCACCAGGTCCTTCACGCCCGTGAGGCCCCACGGCTCCACCGTGGACGTCAGCAGCACCATGAACGCGCTCAGCGCGATACCCACGCCCAGCGGCGCCGCCAGCAGCTGGAGCGGGCTGATGCCCAGGGCCTGCAGCGACGTGAGCTCCCGGTCCTCGCCCAGCCGCCCCAGGCCCAGCAGGATGGCCAGCAGGAACGCGATGGGCAGCGCCATCACCAGGAAGTGCGGCGCCAGGTACGCGATGAGCCGGCCCAGGTCGACCAGCGTCACCGCGGAGCCCAGCAGCACGTCCGTGCCGCGCAGGAACTGCATCACGAACAGCAGCAGGAACATGAACGCCACCCACACACCCAGGGGGACGAGCAGCTCCTTGAGCAGATATCGCGCCAGCAGCTTCACGGCCGCGCCCGCAGCCCCCGCGCGCCAATGTCCCGGCGGAAGTGCTTGCCTTCGAAGCGCACGGCGTCCGCCGACTCCAGGGCCCGCGCGCGCGCCGTCGCCAGGCTGTCACCCCGAGCGCACACCGTCAGCACCCGGCCACCCGCCGTCACCAGCGCGCCGTCCTGCTTCGCCACGCCCGCCAGGAACACGGGCGCGTTCGACGCCACCGCGTCCAGGCCTTCAATCCGCGCACCCTTCTTCGGCGCCTCCGGGTAGCCCTCCGCCGCCAGCACCACGCCCACCGACGCGCCCGGGAACTGCTTCAGCGGCCGGGGCTCCAGCGTGCCCTTCGCGCACGCCTCCATCAGCGGCAGCAGGTCCTCGTCCACCTGCATCATCAGGACCTGCGTCTCCGGGTCGCCGAAGCGCGCGTTGAACTCCAGCACCTTCGGGCCAGACGCCGTGAGCATCAGCCCCGCGTACAGCACCCCGCGAAGCGGCGTGCCGCGCTTCTTGAGCACCGCCAGCGTGGGCGCGATGACCTGCTCGCCCACCTGGGCCAGCTGCGCCGGCGTGAGGAACGGCGCCGGGCAGTACGCGCCCATGCCGCCGGTGTTGGGGCCCGTGTCGCCCTCGCCCACGCGCTTGTGGTCCTGCGACAGCGGCAGCAGCACGTAGCGCTCGCCGTCGCACAGGGCCATGAGCGACACCTCCTCGCCCTCCAGCAGCTCCTCCAGCACCATCCGCTGGCCCGCCTGCCCCATCTCCGCCACGGCGCGCACGGCCTCGCGCGCGGCCTTCGCGTCCGGCGCGACGATGACGCCCTTGCCCGCGGCCAGGCCGTCCGCCTTCACCACGATGCGGCCCTGCGCCACGGCGTACGCCTCCGCCTCCGCCGCGTCCGTGAAGACGCGGAAGGCCGCGGTGGGCACGCCCGCCTCCGCCATGATTTCCTTGGCGAAGGCCTTGGAGCCCTCGATGCGCGCGGCGGCCGCGACGGGGCCGAAGCACGGGATGTCCACCTGCGCCAGCGCGTCCGCGACGCCCGCGACGAGCGGCGCCTCCGGGCCCACCACCACCAGGTCCACGCGCTCGCGGCGCGCCAGCGACACCACCGCCTCCGGCGAGTCCGCCTGCAGGGGCACGTTGGTGCCCCACCGCGCCGTGCCCGGGTTGCCCGGGCCGACAAGGAGCCGCGAGAGACGAGGACTCTGGGCCAGCTTCCACGCGAGCGCGTGCTCGCGGCCGCCCGACCCCAGCAACAGGACCTTCACGTCAACCTCGCTCGTCCAGTTTGAAGAGCAGCTTCTTCGCCGGGAAGTAGGACGGATCCAACCCCACCACCTTCTCCAGCACCGCGCGCGCCTCCTGCGGCTTCGACGTCACCAGCAGCTCCGCCAGCTTCGTCTGCGCGGACAACATCTTCGGTGCGACATCCAACGTGGACCGCAACGCGCGCATCGCGCCCGCCACGTCCCCGGCCGCCGCCTGCGCGAGCCCCAGCGACAGACGCGCCACCGGCAGCCCGCGCTCGACGCCCACCGCGCGGTCCGCCAGGCTCCGGGCCTGCGGCCCCTTCGTGTCCAGCGCGATGAGCGCCCGGTACGCCAGCGCACCGCCGCTGTTCGCGTTCACGTCCACCACGGATTGCAAGAGCCGCTCCGCGGTCTGCCGGTCCCCCTGATGGAAGCGCACCAGGGCCTCGTAGAGCAGGGGCTGCACGTCCTCCGCGCGGTCGCCCAGGGACTTCACCACGTTCTCCACGCCCACCAGCGTGTCGCCCGGCCGCAGCCAGAAGCGCGACAGCGCGGGCCGGGGCGCCAGCCGCAGCGGATCCCACACGCGCGCCTCCAGCACCGGGTAGAACAGGCGGAAGGCCTCGTCGCGCTTCTTCGCGCTCGCCGCCGCCACGCCCTCCAGCAGCTTCGCGTCCATGCGGCGGTCGTCCAGCCGCACCGCCTGCTGGAAGCGCGCCTGGGCTCCGGCCACGTCGCCTTCCAGCAGGTGCACGCGCCCTTCCAGCACCTTCTCCAGCGCCGCGTCCTCCAGCCGACCCTGGAAGCCCTTCAGGTGCTCGCGGGCCAGGGCCGCGTCCTTCTGCGTCAGCGCCACCATGAACCACTGCAGGTGGGCCTCCGGCATCGCCGGCACCGCCTTCAGGGCGGCCGCGGCAGCGGTCGCTGCGGCGGCGTCATTGCCCGCCGTGCGCTCCGCCGCAGCCAGGTGGCTGAAGATTTCGGACGCGTCGCGCGGGCCATGGCGGGACGCGTTCTTCGACAGCTCCTTCAGGACGCGCACGGCTTCGCGCGCGTTGCCCTCCGCCTGGTAGCGCAGCACCGCCAGCGCGAGGGAGGCGCGCACGTCGCCCGCCTTCGCCTTCAGCCGGTCCTCGTACAGCTTGCGCGCGCGAGCGGTCTCCCCCACCTCCACGTAGATGCGGGCGGCGGCCTCCACGCTGTTCCAGTCCTGCGGATCCAGCTCCATCCGCTGGCGCAGCTGCTTGAGCGCCATGCCGTACTGGCCGGCCTGCTCGTGCGCGAGCGCGCTGTAGTAGTCCACGCGCTGGAGGTTCGGCGCCAGCTTCCGCGCGGCCTCGAACTCCTGGTTCGCCAGCTCTCGCGACGTGGCCACGTGCGAGCGGCCCAGCACCAGGTGCGCCTCCGCCTTGTAGGCGTCAGCGGCGTTCGACTGGGACAGCACCTCCGTCGCCAGCCGCGCCGCCTCCTCCAGGTTGCCGGCCTGACGCGAGCGCGCCAGCAGCAGGTTCGCGTGCGCGACGAGCAGCGCGGGCGTCTCTCCGGCCATGCGCGTCGCGGCCTGGATGAGCTCGCGCGCCTCCTGGAAGGAGTTGTCATCCATGCCCCGACCGCGCCCGAGCGCCAGCGCCTGCACGTACCCGGCGATGGCGTCCGTGCTGCGGGGGTCGAGCAGCAGCGCCTGCTGGAAGGACTCCTCGGCTTCCGCGTAGGCGCTGCGCTGGTCCAGGGCGAGCTGCTTCTGGCCGGCGGCCAGGTGCTGCTCGCTGGTGCCCTCCAGCTCCAGGAACTGGAGCTTCCACCGGCCCATCGTGGCCAGCACCTCCGGGGGCACCGCGGCCGGGGCGGCGGGCTGCGCGTCCCGGACCCGCTGCTCCTGCTGGGGCTTGTGCACGAGGAAGTAGTAGCCCGCGCCACCGGCCCCGAGGACCGCCAGCGCCAGCAGGCTGAAGACTCCCGCACGGCTGCCGCCGCTGCCGCCACGCTGCGCGCTGCGGACCGGCGCGGCCGTGATGTGCGACGTGCGAGCGGGCTTCACCGAGCTCACGCGCGAGTCCGGCGCCAGCGCGGTGGCGCCCTCGGACCGGGGTTCGTCCCCGGACGCGGCGCCGTCCAGGCCGCTCATCATGGGCAGCTCCACCAGGGCGCCGCCGTCGGCCGGAGGCGGCGCCACCTCGGGCGCCACCACCACGGTGGACTCCCGGGGGAACGCGGACTCCCGCTGCTTGCAGGCCTCGCAGGTGCCCAGGGCCTGGTCGAAGGGGTCCGTCAGGTCCTTGCCGCACGAGCGGCAGTTCGTGTGTGTCTCCGGCTTCGGGACGACCGGCGCGGGCGCGCGGGCGGACATGCGGCCCAGCGAAACCGCCCCGGGAGGCGAGGAGGCCCGTCCGGGCGCCGGAGAGGCTTCCGGCTCCAGGCCTCCGGGCGCCGGGCCAAGGAAGTCGAGCAGCGGATCTTCCGGAACGACCGGAGCCGCTGACTTCGCGGGAGCCGCCACCGCGGGCGCGGCGGGCACGGGAGGACCGGGCTTCGCGGCCGGCGCCGCCTTCGAAGCGGACGGCGGAACCGACGGGCCCAGGCTGGCGAACGGGTCCGAGGGAAGGCCCCCGGGGACCTGCGACGCGGGCGGCCCCAGGTCCGCGAACGGGTCCACGCTGCCTGGCGGTCCCAGTTCTGGCATCTCGCCGAAGTCCCCGAAGAGGTCCGACTTCGGCGCCGCCTTCGGTGCGGCCAGCGGCGCCGGAGGTTTCGCCGCGACGGGCGCGGCGGCCGGATTGCTCCGGGGTTCGCGCGCGACCGGAGGCGCCGGTGCGGCCGAGGGCGGCTTCGGCTCGGCGGCGGGAGGCACGGCCCCTTCAGCGGGAGCCGTCACGGACGCGGCCGAGGCCTCCCGCTTCACGAGCTGGAGGTGACGGCAGCGGGGACACTGAGCGCGGACGCCCTTGGGCGTGATCAACCGATCGTCGATCGCGTAGGCCGCCGCGCATTTCTGGCAGACGATGCGCATGAAGTTAGTGACGGAAGTGTCGCACTCCCGTCACCACCATGGCCATCCCATGTTCGTCCGCGGCGGCAATCACCTCCGCGTCCCGGACGGACCCACCCGGTTGGATGACCGCCGTCGCCCCCGCCCGGGCCGCCTCGTCCAGCCCGTCCCGGAAGGGGAAGAAGGCGTCCGAGGCCACGGCGCTCCCCTTGAGGGCCTCGCCACCCCGCGTCATCGCGATGCGCACGGAGTCCACCCGGTTCGTCTGCCCGCCGCCCTGGGCCAGGAGCTGCGCCGGCGCCGCGAAGACGATGGCGTTGCTCTTCACGTGCTTGCACACCTTCCAGGCGAAGCGCAGGGCCCGCTCCTCCTCCGGCGTGGGGGCGCGCTTGGACACCACCTTCCACTCCAGGGGCGGCTCCACCGCGTCCCGGTCCATCAGGAGCATGCCGCCGGACACGCTGCGTGCGTCCACCTGGGGCCGGGGCGCCGCCGTGGGGGACGCCAGCGCGGGGCCCGCCTCCAGGAGGCGCAGGTTCTTCTTCCCGGCCAGCACCTGGAGCGCCACCGCCGAGTACGACGGCGCGATGACCGCCTCCAGGAACGTCTCCGCCATGGCCTTCGCCGTGGCCTCGTCCACTTCGCGGTTGAAGGCGACGATGCCGCCGAAGGCGCTCACCTCGTCCACCGCGCGGGCGGTGCGGTAGGCCTTCTCCAGCACGTCATCCACCGCCACGCCGCACGGGGTGTTGTGCTTGATGACCACCGCGCAGGGCTTCTCCGGGAACTCCAGGACAAGCCCCAGGGCCGCGTCCAGGTCCAGGATGTTGTTGTACGAAAGCTCCTTGCCCTGGAGCACCTTCGCGAAGGCGACGGACGGCTCCTTCGGCGCGGCGTACTCCTTGTAGAAGGCGCCGCGCTGGTGCGGGTTCTCCCCGTAGCGCAGGCCCTGCACCTTGCGGAACGCGAGCGACAGCTCCTCGGGGAAGGGCTCCTGGGCCTCGCCGGACAGCCACCCGGAGATGGACGCGTCGTAGGCCGCCGTGTGCGCGAACGCCTTGCGCATCAGCCGGCGCCGCGTCTCCAGGCCCACGGCCTTCTGACCTTCAATCTCCGCGAGCACCGGAGCGTAGTCGTCCGGGTCCACCACGATGGCCACGTGCTTGAAGTTCTTCGCGGACGCGCGGACCATCGCCGGCCCGCCAATGTCGATGTTCTCGATGACGTCGTCCTCGCCCGCGCCGGACGCCACGGTCTGGCGGAACGGGTAGAGGTTCACCACCACCAGCGAGATGGGCTCGATGTGGTTGGCCGCCATCTCCGCCTTGTCGCTGTCCAGGTCGGGCCGGCCGAGGATGCCGCCGTGGATGCGGGGGTGGAGCGTCTTCACGCGGCCGCCGAGGATTTCGGGACTCTGCGTGTGCTCGGACACCTGGGTGGCGGGAATGCCAGCGGCCTTCAGGGCCTCCAGGGTGCCGCCCGTGGAGAGCAGCCGGTAACCCAGCCGCACCAGGCCCTGGGCAAAGGGAACCAGACCGCGCTTGTCGGAAACGCTCAGGAGAGCCAGCACGTGTGCGCCTCGCAATGGGTGGGGGTGGCGCGGGTCCTAGCAACCACCCCCTGGGGTGTCAACGCAACACGTCACCCCAGGCCCGGCGCGAAACAGTGCCCTGCCCTCAAGGCTTGCGAGCGGACACGGGAGGCTCGGCCTCCGTGGCCTCGCGCAGCTTCATCAGGCCGCGCGTCTCCACCTGGCGGATGCGCTCGCGGGTGAGGTTCATGATTTCCCCCACCTCTTCCAGCGTGATGCCGCCCTTCTCCGCCACGTCCAGGGCGCAGGTGTGCTCCAGCTCCGTGATTTCCTTGTCCGGGAAGTTGAGCTTGATGGAGCCCGTCTCCGGGTTCACGTCCAGGTAGAGGTTGTGCTTGCAGGACACGAAGAGGCACGGGCGCGGGCCGTTGATGCAGTCCGCGCGGGTGCGCGGCCGCTGCTCGTCCACGAGCTTGAGGGTCTCCGCCTCTTCCGGGTCCAGCTGACCGGCGAGCCTGCGCCGGCGCAGGTCGCGCGCCATCTCCTTGCGCGACATCGTCTTGGAGCGCCGGCGTTCCGCGGGCTGCTCCTCCTCGTTCCCCCCCTCGCCCTCCTGCAGCTGCTTCACTTCCGACATGTGTCGTCCTCCAGATGCGTGGAGTCTACCCGGTTCAACAGGACCCTGGGGGGCATCCTATTGTGGCCGGAGCGTTTCGTCTTCACGCGCCGTGACGGCGCTGCCCAACCGGGCGACATCGCGGACCAGATCCTGCGCCCGTTGCCTGAGCGTTGCCAACTGGGCTTCGAGTGACCTCCTGCGTTCTCCTCCCAGGGGCCGTCCTCCCAGCTCCTCCTGGAACCCGTCCAGCACTTCGGACAGGTCCCTCTGGAGCTGGTCGATGTGGTTGCGGTGGAACACGAAGGAGCGACGGATGTCCTCCAGGGTGTGTCCTTCGGCCATCATCCTCTTGATGACGTTGATGCGCCGCACCGCTTCCACCGGGTAGAGGCCCAGGCTGCCCTGGTGCTTCCCCTTGCGGCCCACACGGCGGCTGCGGGGGAGCAAACCGGCCTGGACGTACTTCCGGAACGTCGCCTCCGAGAGCCTCACGCCCCGGGGCCGGAAGATTTCCAGGATCGCGTTCGCGGGAAGACCGCCCGCGTTTTCGCGCTCGATGCGCTCGAGTTCATCGGGCGCGAGCAGGTCCATCGATTCCATTGAATAGAGGCTACTGAATGGACGCCATAGGTGCCAGATTCGCGCGTCATTCGTCAAGGAGGACGAGCAGGCGGGCGGACGGACGTCGTCCGGCCGACGCTGCGCGCCGGCTGCCGGGGGCTTCAGGGGATGGAGGGAACGGAAGGGAGCTGCTTCAGCTCAACTCAGCGGCCGCGGGACGCGCGGAACTCCTGCAGCACGCTGCCGTCGGCGGGGACGACGACGGTGAACGCCTTCTTGCTGGTCGGGTGCTGGAAGGTCACGGTGTACGTGCCGGCCGGCACCTTGTAGGTCGCGCGGCCCTGCACGTCCCCGAGCCGCTTCGCGCCCAGGTAGACGGTGGCGTAGGGAGTGGCCTTCACGTGGAGCGTGCCCATGGCCTTCGCCGAGTCCGCGGCGGGCGGCTCCGTGGCGGGGTCCGCCGTGGGCGTCGTGGCGGGGGCGGCCGGTTCGGTGGACGGAGCCAGGGCGGCTTCGCGCCTCTGCCCTTCCAGCTCCGCGTCGACGGTCTCCGCGGAAGGCGCGCGGGTAGGTTAGGCC